>DATIEQ010000080.1:0-3886 GCA_035455665.1 Gammaproteobacteria bacterium
GGAATTATCCAGACGTAGTGACCCATCGAAAGGACGCTCGGATTGGACGTTGACCACGATGTCGGTGCTGCCCACGTCAGTGCCGGGGCGGAACACACCCGCCGCGCTCAGGCCCGGATATCTGGCTAAGGTGAGCAACGCGTCTTCGGTGCGCTTCACCGTCACCAACTCGCCGAGCAGCGGCTTGAAGGGCGACGCGAGTACATCGTCGGAGTAACGCTTGTTCCCGCTGGCCTGCACTTTCTCGAGGCGGCCTTCCAGCACGCGCACGTTGACGACGCCGTCTTTGATCTCCTGGGCGGGGATCACGGCACGTGCCAGGAAGTAACCGCGGTCGTGATAGTACTTGGTAATGACATCCGCGACCTGCTGCAATTGGCCGATGGTGAGGCCCTGCAAGCGGTTCAAGCGCTCAAGCATCAACTCCTGGATGAACTGCTGGTACTGCTGCGCCTGCTGATCTGCGGACTGTGTCTTGACCGCGCCTTGCATGAACTTGTTGATCCGATCTTGCTCGTCGGGGGTGAACCCCAGCGCATTCTCATTGGCGAGGTTCTGCTTGGTGAGGCGCTGTGATTCGATCACCTTCTCGAGCTCGCCGAAGCGCGCGTCGACTTCCGCTTGGATGTCGGCGGGGTTGATGCCCGCTTTGCGGTCGCCGATGACGCCCGTCACCACGAACTTCTTGACGAACACGCGCGCGCCCTCGTCGGCGCCGAGCGGCCGCTCGTACACGGGCGGCACGCTGAGATCCAGGTTGGTCTCTGGGATCGGGATCGTCGGGGGCGGCATCACCGGCTGCGCGCCGCCGGGCGTCGCGCCGCTCGGCAGGGGCGGCGGCAGTGCCGGCGGTGGTGGTGGCGGCAGCGGCGGCGGTGCAGCCGCCAGCACGGCAGTCGTTAGGCTCAGGGAAAGCGCCAGGAAAACGAGTCTGTATTTGGCGGAACGGGAGCGTACTGATTGCCTGGCCTGCATCATGAGCCCTTCTATAATATGAATCGGTCTGAAATCCCCGGTCTACGCATAGCGGATGAGGCCGGGTCTTAAAAAGGCCGTTGCGGGTTCCCGAACTCCCCTATCCAACCCCGCCCAAAGATAGCCTTTCAGTGGGGTTCTTTGCAACATATGTCACATCTAGGGGCGGAAATTGCTGTATAAATCGTGTTGTGGCGCGGCAACGGCGCGGGCTCCTGGGAAATAGGGACAGGGCTGCGTCTGTTATGTAACATGCTATTTTCACCGTTGCAGCCAGGACGGTCCCGGGGCTATCCCTCATTAAGGGTAAGAATCAAGCGAAAAACAGCATGAATGAGTCGCGCCATCCCCTGCGCTGGAATTCCCGTGCCCTGAGCCACGTGGGCGCCGTGCGCAAGAACAACGAGGACAGCTATCTGCACCGCCCGGACCTGGGCGTGTGGGCGGTGGCCGACGGCATGGGCGGCCACGCTGCCGGCGACATCGCGAGCCAGACGGTGGTGGAATGCCTCACACAGATACAGCAGAACGGCAGCCTGAGCACGCTGGTGGAGGCTGCAGAGGATAAACTTCTGGAGGCCAATCGTCGGCTGGTGGCGATGGCCGTGGATCAACAGCAACGTACCATCGGCAGCACCGCCGTGGCGCTCGTGGCGCGCGGCCGGCATGTGGCCTGTTTGTGGGCCGGCGACAGCCGGCTCTACCGGGTGCGCGGCAAGAAGATCGAACGCATGACCCAGGATCACGCCATGGTCGAGGACCTGGTGTCGAGCGGATTGATGTCGCGTGAGGAAGCGAGCACGCACCCGCAGGCGAACCGCATCACGCGCGCCATCGGGGCGATGCCCGGACTGTTCGTCGACGTGGAGCTTTACGCCATCGAAGCGGGAGATCTGTTCGTGTTATGCAGCGATGGACTCTATAAAGAATTGACGGACACGGAGATCGCCAAGACCCTCAATGGCAGCGAGCAGGCAGTGGATGCGCTCATCAACCTGTGTTTGGAACGCCGCGCGCGCGATAACGTCACTGTTATCGCGGTGCGCTTCACCTGAGGACACGCGCCGCCCCGCCGGCGCGGTCCATCGTTTGTCGTGGGAGTACTGACCAGTGACTGATTTCGAAAAGCTGCTCAATCAAGTGGTGCAAGGCAAGAGCAACCTCGCGCCGGTGCGCGCCTGGCTCGACAAGAACCTGTCGAAGCCCGAGTGCAATCATGCCGCCCTGCTGACCGCGCTCCAGGCCGCCGAGAGCAACGGCTTGTCCGAGCCCGTGGTGCAGGCGATCCGCACGCATATCGAATCCGCCGCACCGGCCGCCCCGGCCGCCTCCGATTTCCCGTTCGAGTTGGACGAGCCGCCCGCGAAGGCCTCCCAGAAGACACAGAAGTTCACCAAGACCGAGGTGCTGCCCAAGGCAAGCCCCGAGAAGACCCAGATGATGAATCCGGGTTCGGCGGAGAAAACCCAAATCACCACCGGCAAGGACGCGACTCGTCCCGCCATGGACCGCACCGCCACCGCGCCCGGTGACCGCACCACGGTGCAGACACCCACGGGTCGCGGAGCCGTCGGCATGGAAGCGGACCAAGGCCGCACCGTGATCACCCAGAGCGGTGCGACGGAGGACCCGACGTCGCGCAGCGGCAAAGGCGGCGTCGAGACCGACCCCTTCTCCATGGATTCCGCCCCGGCGAGCAAGAGCAGCACCACTACCGGGACCAGCTGGCGCACCAGTACCGGCCTCAAGGCGAGCGGCGGCGGCGACAACCTGGGACCAGGCTCGGTGCTGAAGGAACGCTTCGAACTCATGGACGTGCTCGGCGAAGGCGGCATGGGCAAAGTGTACAAGGCGCGCGACCTGTTGAAGGTCGAGGCCAAGGACAAGAACCCGTACATCGCGGTGAAGACCCTGACCGGAGACTTCAAGCAGCACCCCGAGTCCTTCATCGCGCTGCAACGTGAATCCAGCAAAGCGCAACGCCTCGCGCACCCGAACATCGCCACGGTGTACGACTTCGACCGCGACGGCGGCATGGTCTACATGACCATGGAACTGATGGAGGGCGACGAGCTCGCCAAGTACATCAAGCACCTGCCGGCGGGCGGACTGCCCGTCCCCGAAGCGATGCGCATCATCAAGCAGTTGTGCGACGGCCTCGCCTACGCCCATTCGAAACAGCTGGTGCACTCCGATTTCAAGCCAGGCAACGCCTTCCTCACCAAGGATGGCACTGTGAAGCTGTTGGACTTCGGTATCGCGCGCGCTTCCAAGACCCGCAAGGACCAGGGCGGCGAGACCACGGTGTTCGACCCGGGCCAGTTGGGCGCCTTGACGCCCGCCTACGCCACGGTGGAGATGTTCGAGGGCATGGATCCGGATCCGCGCGACGACATCTACGCGCTCGCCGCCGTCGCTTACGAGCTCCTGACCGGTAAACACCCGTTCAATAAACTGTCCGCGCCCAAGGTGCTGGAGAAGGGCCTGCGCCCCTCGCCCATCGTCAAGCTCACCAAGACCCAGAACCGTGCACTGCTGAAGGGTCTGGCGCTGCGTCGCGAGGAGCGCATCGGTTCGGTGGAGGAATTCTGGGACGGCCTCCGCCCGCGCAAGAGCCGCACCAAACAGATCGCCGCCGGCAGCGTCGCCGCGGTGGTGTTCCTGACGCTCGCCCTCTACTCGCCGATCCTGAGCTTCGTGCACGGGCGCCGCAACAACCAGATCATCGCGGAGATCAACGCCGGCAAGGTGAACATCCCCGACACACTGAAACTCGTGTCGACTTTCGATTCCAACTCCGTGAACGCCATCCTGAACGGCGACGCAAAGAACACGATCCTCGGCTACTTCAAGGGGGTCGCCGCGGCGGACACGGACGAAAGCAAGGGGCAGTACAACTACCAGGCGGCCC
>DATIEQ010000081.1:0-5014 GCA_035455665.1 Gammaproteobacteria bacterium
GGTGAACGGCATCCCGCTCGCAGACCCCGCCCAGAGCATGCGCGTGCTCTCCAGCTTGAAGACCTCCGAGCAGATCAGCATCACTGTGTTGCGCGACGGGCAGCCGCAGACCCTGCAGCTGGACGCTCAGGACCAGGAGCAATGATGCGGCGGACCCCGAAGAGCATATATAAGGAATCCACGTGCCGAATTCCGTAACGCCGGATACAAGCAAAGGAGGCTTCAGGCTGGCCGCGATCGCCGTTCTCGCGCTGGCCAGTCTGCTCGGACCCTGCGTGGCCCGCGGCGACGACGCCGGCATCACCCTCAACTTCAAGGATGCCGACATCCGCGAAGTGGCAGCGACCATCGGCCAGATCACCCACAAGAACTTCATCATCGACCCGCGCGTGCAGGGCCGGGTCACGGTGGTCTCCTCCCGGCCCATCAGCGCGGACGCGGTCTACGCCGCGTTCCTCTCGGTGCTCGAGGTACACGGCCTCGCCGCCGCGCCCGCCGGGCAAGTGATCAAGATCGTGCCCTCGCTCGAAGCACGGCAGATGCCCGGACCCGCGTTCAACGCCGAGACCCCGGGGGACGCGGTGGTCACGGAAGTGCTGCAGATCACCAACGTTTCCGCCACCCAGCTCGTGCCCGTGCTGCGACCGCTCATGTCCACCGAGGCGCAGCTTGCCGCCTACCCGCAGGCGAACGTGCTCATCGTCTCGGACCGGGCGAGCAACGTCACGCGCCTGCTCGACATCATCCAGCGCATCGACCAGGCGACCGACAACGACGTGGAAGTCATCCCCCTGCAGAACGCCCCAGCGGCGGACGTGGTGCAGGTGCTCAACACGCTGATGCAGGCGGATGCCAGCGGCCAGAACGGCGCCCCCCTGAAGCTCGTAGCGGACGAACGCACCAACAGCATCCTGGTGAGCGGCGACAAGGGCCAGCGCCTGCGCATCCGCGCCCTGACCGCGCACCTCGACATGCCGCTCGAGACCGGCAACACCCAGGTGGTGTACCTGCGCTACGCCAAGGCCAAGGACGTCTCCGATGAGCTCAAGGGCTATGTCACCGATCTCACCAAGCAGGGTGGCGGTAAGGCCGGCGCGGCAGGTGCTGCAGGCGGAGGCGGCATCGACATCTCCGTGATCCCCGACGACCGCACCAATGCGCTGGTCATCACCGCGCCACCGAAGGCGATGCGCTCCGTGCAGGACGTGATCGGCAAGCTCGACATCCGGCGCGCGCAGGTGCTGGTGCAGGCCATCCAGGCGGAACTCACCTCCGATAAGTCGGCGGAGCTCGGCGTCACCTGGGTCGCGGACGCGGCCAACAACGGTGCGGTCGGCCTCACGGATTTCAGCAACACCGGGGCCGGCATCGTCGGCGTCGGCCAGGCAGCCCTCGCTGCCGCCAATTCCGGCTCGACCGGCACGGTGGGCACGAACTTCGCGCCTCCCCAAGGCCTGACCCTCGGCGTGGGCAAGATCGCCAGCAACGGCTTCAGCTTCGCGGGCTTGCTGCGCGCCCTCGCGGGCGATGCCGACACCAACATCCTCTCGACCCCGAGCGTGGTGACCCTGGACAACGAGGAAGCCACCATCAAGGTGACCCAGAAGGTGCCGTTCGTCACCGGCCAATACACCAACGCCAGCACTGGCGCGGCGGGCAGCACCGGCGGGGCGGTGATCAACCCCTTCCAGACGGTGGACCGTCAGGACGTCGGCATCACCCTCAAGATCACACCGCAGATCAACGAGGGCGACTCGGTGTTGCTGAAGATCGACCAGAGCGTCTCCAACCTCACCGGCAACAGCATCGGCGGCCAACCGGTGACCAATGAACGCGAGATCAATACCAGCATCCTGGCGAAGAGCGGCGAGATCGTGGTGTTGGGCGGCCTCATCGACCACGACCTGATCGAATCGGAACAGCGTGTGCCGATCCTGGGTTCCATCCCGCTGATCGGCAACCTGTTCAAGTACCGCACCACCACCAACACCAAGCGTAACCTGATGGTGTTCCTGCAGCCCACCATCCTGCGCGACAGTGACAGCTCCAAGTACTACACCAATGACCGCTACAACTATTTCCGCGATCTGCAGCTCAAGAACCAGAGCCCGGTGCAACTCATGCCGGGCAGCGACCGGCCTCTGTTGGACGAGCTCAAGAACCTGGATAAGACCGCGCCGGCAGCTGTGACGCCACCCGCGGCGGCGACGGCCGCCGCTCCGGCGGCTGCCACTGTAACGGCTCCAGCCGCGCCCGCCGCTGCGATGTCGACCACGAGACCGGCGCAGGCTGCCGCCGGCAGCCTGCCGGCGGGCGCGACGGCGGCCGCAGCTGCAGCAACCATCCCTCCCGCGACCCCTGCCCCGACAGCCGCGACCACGACGAAGGCGCCCGGGATCGTCACGGCACGAACGCCGTCTACGGCCGCACCGACGCCGGCCACCACGACCAACCCCCCGCACGCCAACCCCGATGCTGCCGCGAACCATGGACCTGAAGACCGGCGCGGCTGAGCCGGCGTCAACGCCGTCACCCGCGACGGCGACGCGCCTGCCGTTCTCCTTCGCCAAGCGCCACGGGGTGCTGCTGGAGCGCCTGGAAGCGGCGGTAGCGCACCTGGCCCACCGGCCGAACGCGAGTGCCGAAGCGCTCCTGGAGGCGCGCCGCGCCCTCGGTCTGCCTTTGCAGCTGCGTGAAGTGAGCGGCGACGAGTTCGATGCACTGCTGCAACAGGCGTACGAGGGCCAGTCCGGCGCCGCCATGCAGATGATGGACGACATGGACGGCACCCTCGACCTCGACAGCATCGCCCAGTCGCTGCCGGAGCCCGAGGATCTGGTCGAGAGCGAGGATGACGCCCCGATCATCCGCCTCATCAACGCGCTGCTCACGGAAGCCGTCAAGGAGAACGCCTCCGACATCCACGTGGAACCCTTCGAGAACCGCCTGGTGGTGCGCTTCCGGGTGGATGGCGTGCTGCGCGTCGTGCTGGAGCGCAAGCTCGGCGTCGCACCGTTGGTGGTGTCGCGCGTCAAGGTCATGGCGAAGCTCGACATCGCGGAGAAACGCCTGCCCCAGGACGGCCGCATCTCCATCCGCATCGCCGGCCGCGCAGTGGATGTGCGCGTCTCCACCATCCCCTCCGGCCACGGCGAGCGGGTGGTGTTGCGCCTGCTCGACAAGCAGGCCGGACGCCTGGATCTCGAGCATCTGGGCATGCCCCAAGCGACCCGCGAGCTCATCAATGAGGAGATCCACAAGCCCCACGGCATCCTGCTGGTGACGGGCCCCACGGGCTCGGGGAAGACCACCACGCTCTATGCCGGGCTCACGCGTCTCAACGACCGCAGCCGCAACATCATGACGGTGGAAGATCCCATCGAGTACTACATCGACGGCATCGGCCAGACCCAGGTGAACACACGCGTGGACATGACCTTCGCCCGCGGCCTGCGCGCCATCCTGCGCCAGGATCCGGACGTGGTGATGGTGGGCGAGATCCGCGACCTCGAGACCGCGGAGATCGCGGTGCAAGCGAGCCTCACCGGCCACCTGGTGCTCTCCACCCTGCACACCAACACCGCCGTCGGCGCGGTGACGCGCTTGCGCGACATGGGTGTGGAACCGTTCCTGCTGTCCTCCTCGCTGCTCGGCATGCTGGCGCAGCGGCTGGTGCGCATCCTCTGCCCCGATTGCAAGCAGGCCTACGCGGCCGGCGAACGGGAATGCAAGGTGTTCGACTTGCCCCGTTCCAGACCGCCGACCCTGTATCGCCCGGTCGGCTGCGAAGCCTGCAAGCGCAGCGGTTACCGCGGACGCACCGGCATCTATGAGATGGTGGTGGTGGACGAGGAGATGCGCTCCATGATCCACGACGGCAGCGGCGAGCAGGAACTGGAGCGCCAGGCCCGCAAGCGCACGCCGAGCATACGCGACGACGGTAAGCGCCTGGTGCTCACGGGGGAGACCAGCGTCGAGGAAGTGCTCAGGGTCACGCGCGAGGGCTGACATGGGCGCGTTCGAATACACCGCACTCGACGCCCGCGGGCGCGAACTCAAGGGGGTGCTGGAGGGCGACACCCCGCGGCAGGTGCGCCAGCAACTGCGCGAACAGGGTCTCACGCCGCTCGCCGTGCTGGAAGCCGCTGAGAGCGAGGCGCGCGCGCCGCGCGGTTTCGGCCTGCAGCGCGGCATCGGCGCCACGGACCTCGCGCTCATCACCCGGCAGCTCGCGACCCTGGTCCGTTCCGCGCTGCCCGTCGAGGAGGCGCTGCTCGCCGCCTCGCAGCAATGCGAGAAGCCGCGCCTGAAGAGCATGCTCCTTGCGGTGCGCGCGCGCGTCATGGAGGGCCACACCCTGGCCTCCGGCCTGGCGCAGTTCCCGCACGTGTTCCCGGAGATCTTTCGCGCCACGGTGGCCGCGGGCGAGCATTCGGGGCATCTCGACGGAGTATTGGAGCGTCTCGCGGATTATGCGGAGAGCCGCCAGCTGCTCCGTCAGAAACTCTCCCTCGCCATGATCTACCCCGTGATACTTACCGGCATGGCTGTCGCCATCGTCACGGGACTCCTGGTGTACGTGGTGCCGCAGGTCGTGCAGGTCTTCCAGCACACCGGCCAGAAGCTCCCCCTGCTCACTCGCGCGCTCATCGGCTTGAGCGGCTTCATCCGCGCCGAGGGCGTGGTACTCCTGATCCTGCTCGCCTTCGCCGTGATCGCCACACGAGCGATGCTCAAGAAGCCGGACGTGAGGCGGCGCTGGCATTTCACCCTGCTGCGGCTGCCACTCTTCGGGCGGCTCACACGCGGCGTGAACACCGCGCGCTTCACGCGCACCCTGAGCATCCTCGCCGGCAGCGGCGTCCCGGTGCTCGAGGCGATGCGCATCGCGAGCGAGGTGATCGCCAACATCCCGATGCGCGAGGCCGTGGAGGATGCCGCCCGACGCGTGCGCGAAGGCGCGTCCATCAGCCAGTCCCTCGGTCGTAGCGGGCTGTTCCCGCCGCTGGTCGTG
>DATIEQ010000082.1:0-11390 GCA_035455665.1 Gammaproteobacteria bacterium
GGGTACCCCGCTCAACGCAGGTGTTATGGTGAACCCGAATTCAGATCGTGCATTCCGCATTGCGCCTGAAGTGACCGCGCGGCTTAAAAGCGCTGCAGAATTGAGCGCTTCATTCACAGCGATCGATAAGAAGCAAAAGCAAAATTCTGCGGAGTCGCCTGCCAATACACCTCGGCCGGCTGGGGACATAGAGCGGATAATGTTCGATCTCGAAGACTGCATCATCTCTGGCGATTTGAAGAAGGCGGAGTCAATACTTGGCCGTATCCATGACACGAAGGAAAACGTGAAATTCGTGTTCTGTGCCAAGGCGATGATCGCAGAGGCGAAAGGCGAAATCGATGACGCGATCGCGCTGATCAACGAAGCGATACGGAAGAACGACGACCCGCGCACCGCCGGGCGATTCTGGTCCATGCTCGCCAGGTTCTATGAAAAATCGAACAAACTGGACTTGGCCGAGGATGCTTACATCGTTGCCTGCTCTTCCGACCCGTCTCGCGTGAATTATGCCCTGGATCTGGCTAAGCTCCTTGCCGATCAGTTCCGCGTATCGGATGCGCTGGAACTGCTGCGCAAAACCGAAGCGCTGCACCCTTCCGATGCTCTCCCGATCATGCAACTGGGTACCATCCTTGTGGATATTGGGCAGGAAGAGGCGGCATTGGCTGCTTATGATCGAGCTGCTACGCTCGAACACAACAGCGCCGGGGTGCAGTTCAATCGGGCAATCTGCCTTCAGGCTTTGGGCCGGCTCGAGGAAGCCTGTCTGGCATTCGAGCATGCGCTACGCCTCGATCCGACCCTAGATGGCTACAGCCAATACGTGCAGATACGAAAATTCCCCCGCGACAACCCCGAGGCGAATGCGCCATTTCTCGAGTTACTGGAGCAAAGGGCACGCCAGAGCATGCCTTTGAGCACGCGGATCGATAGCACGTTTGCCCTCGCTAAAGCCTATGATTCATTGGGCAACCTGGACAAATCGTTCGAATACCTGCAGTCAGCCAACAAGCTGAAACGATCGGTACTGACTTACACCAGTTCCGACACTGAGCGCGATGTTGACATGATAAAACGGCTGTTCAACAAGGAATTTATCGAACGATTTAAGGATAAAGTCGCGCTGGAACACGCGCCTGTATTCGTCCTGGGTATGCCTCGCTCTGGAACTACGCTTACCGAACAAATCCTCGCGGCTCACTCGAAAATAAACCCCGGAAATGAGCTGACCTATTTCGCCAGTATGGGCGCAGAGTTCAACAAAGTCTGGGGTAAGCGCACTGCGGCCGGGAAAGACACCCAGGCTGACCTGTTGCGCGACCTTCGCAGACTCGGTGAGACCTATATTGAAAGGACCGCCAGGTTGCAGTTACCCGGGAAACGTTTCACCGATAAGATGCCCGGCAATTTCATGCATATCGGCCTCATCTACCTGCTGTTCCCGAATGCAAGTGTCATCCATTGTCACCGGCACCCGGCGGACACGTGCCTGAGTTGCTACGAGAGGCTTTTCAGCAAGGGCTTGGTATTCAGCTACGACCTGCATGACCTGGGCGTCTACTACGGCCTCTATCGCTCCACGATGCAGCATTGGCGCGATGTGCTACCGAAGAATTTCGTGCTCGATGTCAAATATGAACAGATGGTCGGTGATCCGGAAAATCAGATCAGGCGCCTTTTAGACTTCTGTAAGCTGGACTTCGAGGAAGGCTGCTTGGATTTTCACAATGTGAAACGCAGCGTGACCACGGCGAGCTCACTCCAGGTGCGCAAGCCCATGTACAAGAGTTCTCTCAACCGGTGGAAGAAGTACGGGGATAGGCTCAAACCGCTGCTCGATGCGCTTGGCCCCGAGCTTGTCGATGAAGCGGCAACCGATTAGCGCATCACCTCGCGACCCTGCCGGTCGCTGATAGCGCGTTTCATCCACTCCATCTCGTCCACCGATGGAGGGATGGAGAAGAAGCTCACGGCGATGTGTCGTCCAACGGACGTCACCTGGTGAAACCAACCGGTCGGCAGAAAGAGCATCTCGTTCTTCTCAACGCTGCATTCCTGACGCGTCTCCGCCGCCTGGGCGTATAAGGGAAAGCGCTCCACGTCGGGATCGGACAGGTCAAGCAGCGACATATGTGGCTTGTTGTCCAGGCTTTCATAACGGATGTAGCCGTTCGCGCCCACCTCCAGGAGCTTGCCCTGGGGATAGAGGTTCGGCGCCTGCTCGGGCGGGAACAGGGTGAAATGCTTACGCCCCTCCACCACTACGTATAGGTTGTCGTTGAAATCGTGATGCAGGGGCGTGGTGATGGACGACTCACTGTTGCCCATCCAGAGGTTGACGCAACGCAGCGCAAGGTCCTTGAAGTAGACGGGGACGTTGAAGTCTCCCAGCAACTGCAGCAGCGGCGGCTCCATGACCTTGTCGTGCTGCAGGTTCAGATACAAGTCATGGTCTCCCTGCGGCCGCATCATGACGCGCGTCATGAACTCATGGAAGCGCATCGGGGTATAACGTGTATGCTCCGGCGCGAAGTTGCTGGTATCGTCACGCCGCAACACCAGCACTTCCTGGGCCCCCGCCTTGTACAGCAGGTATTCGTTGGTCCATCGCCCCGTCTGCCAGCCGAGCTGGTCGAGCGCCTGCGTGGAGATAACGACCGGGGTGCGCGTCAAATAGTAATCGCGATAGAATTCCGCGAGCGAGACGGGGTGCTCCAGCCGGGCGACTGGCGGGCGCTCTGTCGTGCTCATGACCATAACCGCGCGGCACGGCGGTTAACTTCCGGATATGACCCTATCCCTGCCACGATGCCCCCGTATAACCACCTAGGCGCGGATGCGCGCATGACGTTCAAGAACTGGCGCCCCGAGGCGGAGTTGAACCGCCGACCTTCCCCTTAGGAGGGGGATGCTCTATCCAACTGAGCTACCGGGGCATTGGTTAAATAATCTCACAGAGTCGTCCCTGACGGGGTGTCCACCCCAGCCTTCCCTGGCTGGGCGCGTAGGCGGGCGCGAACCGTGTTCGCGCTAGAGACTCCGCCTCAGCCCAACTGAGCTGCCGGGGCGTTGGATATATAGCTCTCGTACAACCTTCGTCGGCTGACTTTCCCTAACACGTCGATCATTATCCCCGATGCAGCCTATGCCTTGCCACCTGTACCGGTCCCGGCAAGATGAGTGCGCATATCCCAGCCGACAGCGCCGTCCTTGCCGCCCATCGTGATCCGCAATATCTGCGCCGACGGCGGGCGAAACCCATTCTGCTCGAAGCAGGCTTGTAACCATCGCATCTTCGCTTCATCGAGGGCGTGTTCGCACATCGCTGTGTGGCGTTTCTCCGCCCTACGTATCTCCCCCTCCATCTCGTCGACCCTGGCTGTGAACTGTTCCAGTGCCGATCCACGCCGATGCTCCCAGTGATATGCCACCATCTTCAGTATGGCGATGAAGAGTTCTTTGTATGCCGAGGTCGGCACGGCCGCGTCTATCACGCGCGCCGCCTGTATATAGTCTTGCCTCGCCTGCTCCGCGCCCGACAGCAACGCCTGATCCTCACCACTCGCCTGCTCGAACGCGTAAGCCGCTGTCAACATGCGACGGGCTTTGTTCAATAACTGCAATTCGTCCAGAGCGAGGTGGATATCGCGTATCTGTTGCTTCGTCTGGAGATCGATCTCACTCTCGCGCATATGCAGGATGAAACGCACCTGCCCATTGGGCTTCAGGATGCGCGAAAGCTCCCGCACCGTCGCGGCCATGTCGGTATACTCCAGGGCGAACTGACCGGTGATGGCATCAAAATGAGCGTCGGGAAAAGGGGTGACTTCCGCGGGAGTATTCGCGTGAAAGGTGATGCCGTCAGTCAACAGACCCGTCCCGCGCAAGTGCGTGACGGGATCGATGTCTGCGCGGTCGCTGGCGTGGATCTCGAAATGCCGGCCGAGGGCTCTGGCGGCCTCGTTCGCGATGATGGCTACCGCACCGTTGCCGGTGGCGATATCCAATAGCCGCGCCCCCCCGTGCAGCGTCCCGAAAAAACCCCGCCATGCATCCTGCAGTGCCTGCGGATACCCTACGGCTTCGGTCGCCAGCGAGCACACGAGCCGTGGCCCGTGCCAATACGAACTCCAAATATCCGGATCGGCGCCATCGGTGCGCCCATCCGCGTGAAGCTCCTTACCCGATCCTGGCATATATCCCGGTGAACCTTACGCTGTTCGGCCGCTCGTGAGGGCCCGCGGATCGTCTCGACCCGCCCGGCTAGATTAACATTCAGGGAAATGGTCACTCGTCGGGGAGGTCCACGGTATCCGGGACCGTATCCAGCCGGCCGGGGCGTCGGCGAACGCCTGTCGCGCGGTATCGGCCGGGTATTGAATTGGTGGAGCGGAAGGGGATCGAACCCTCGACCTTCGCATTGCGAACGCGACGCTCTCCCAGCTGAGCTACCGCCCCAAGGGCCGCAATTCTAGCATCGCACCTATGGAACTGCTAGATTCCCCGCTGCATTCCCCCTTCGCCATTCGAATACGGATACCAGCGCACATACATCGCGCACAGTCCATGATAGGCTCCAAATCAAGGGGAATATTTAGAATGAGTATCGTTAGATAGAATTTCACGGAATTGCGTTCTATATGAAGATACGCGCTTATTCATCCAAGCCCGCCCTCGGTGGGATCTTACTCGCTGCCTTGTTCCAGAGTGCCTGCGGCGGTGGCACGGTCGCGGAAACATCAGCCGCGGACAAGATTGCACCTGCACTGGCTGCCGCTGCTTCGACACTAGCGGCCGGCAAGCCCCTCGACACTAACCTGGCGCGCAGTGACGCAGCGGGACGCATACAGGTTTACGTCTATGTCAGCGCACTGTCGCCTGATGAGCTGAAAAGTCTCATGGCGCACGGCCTACGTGAGGCCCTCGCAAACCAATCCATGGGCGTCGTACAGGGCTGGGTCAGCCCACAGGACCTTGATGCCCTGGCGGCATTACCATTTATCACCCGCCTGAGCCTCCCAGATTATGGCCGCACCGAATAATCAAGAGCATAACGCTGTCATGATATTCGCCTTCCGGACCATACGGCTCCTGACGCTCCTCATCGTGCTGCCGCCATCTCTCATCGCACAGGCGGCATCACCTTCTCGTGACGATGCGCGTATGGACTCTCGGCTCCGGTCAATCGCTGAGGCCGGGATAGAAAGCCGCGCCGATTCACTCATGACCCGGGCACTCACGCGTCAGGCGCAGCATGAGAACTCGCCGCTGGACGCACGCTGGAATGCCTCGGGACAGGTGCAGGTATACCTGCACTACGTCATCGGCGGTACAGCACCGTCTATCGGCGCGCTTGAGACGCTGGGAGCCACCGACATACGTAGCTCACCAGAACTCGGCGTGGTGCAAGCCTGGCTCCCTCCGGCGGCACTCGCGACAGCCGCGGCGCTGGAAGGCGTGACCCGGGTGGGATTACCGCGCTACGCCATCGTTAAACGCGCGCCAGAATTGCCGCCTTTAACGAACACCGGCTCAGTGAACACGGAAGGAGACGCGATACTCAGATCCGACCAATTCCGGACAACGACGAGCTTCACTGGCCAGAACATCAAGGTCGGAGTCATCTCGGACGGCGACAGTGGAGTCGCAATTGACCAGGGTAGCGGCGATCTACCTGCCAACATCTGGAATGATCCAAAAAATGCCAGCACGTTCAAGAGCACAGGGGCGGAAGGCACCGCCATGATGGAGATCGTCTATGACCTCGCCCCGGGAGTCAAACAACTGGGTTTCTGCGGGCCCGCTACCTCGGTAGATTTCATCACCTGCCTCAACGATTTCGCCTCCAGCGCGTTTGGCGCCAACGTCATCGTGGACGACCTCGCCTTCCCGGGCGGAGCCATGTTCAGCGATGACGACTTCAACCAGGGTATCAAGCAGTTCGCCAAAACGCATCCAGGCATCCGTCTGGTCACCGCTGCGGGCAACGACGGCACCGGCTTCTGGCAGGGCTCTTGGAATGCGACAAACCCAGTCAGCGTCAACACCACCGTGAACGGCGTCCACTACAGCAAGGCGCTGAATTTTGGCAGCAGCGGAAGCCCGAATGCACAGATGACGTTTACCGTGGATCCGGGTGATACCGTTGAATACATCGTCGAATGGAACGATCCATGGAACGATAAGGCGACCAACAACGATCCTAACGACTACGATGCTGTGCTCTTCGATACCCATGGCGGCGCCATCGCCTGCAATCAGGGCATCAACCTGAGCACAACGAACGGCCAGTGCACGCAGAAAAATACCAAATCGCTGTCCTCACCCGGCCCAACTCCGATACAGGGGAACCAGTGGAAAAACGACGGTAGCAACCCGGAAACCGTGCACCTGGAAGTGTTCTATGTGGCAGGCATTCCGGGCGACAGGCTGAAGATCCTTGTACTATCGCAGCAATCACATCAGGTAATCACTAGCCCACACACGGCCGGCGATGTCTACGGCCATGCCGCCCTACCCTCTCCCACGGAAATTTCCGTAGGTGCTATCTATGCGCCGGAAGCGCTGTTCGGGAATATCAACTTAGAGGCCTATAGTTCACTGGGGCCGGTAGAGTACGGCACCACCGGTCAGACGGCACAGACACGGATGAAACCGGATTTTGTCGCGCCCGACTGTGTCACAGTCACCGGAGTAGCCGGATTCCCATCGCCATTCTGCGGGACCTCAGCCGCGGCGCCACATATCGCCGGCCTTGTCGCCCTCATCATGTCGGCCTATCCGGGCCAGGATCCCTATGCGCTACTACTGGCAAGCGCCGTCCAGCCGGCTGCTGGGGGCTGCAACCCGAATGGCAGTTTCGGTTCAGGACTACCCGACATGATGTCCCTGCAACGGGTGGGCGGTTTCCCCTTGCCGACCGCCACGATCGACACGCCTGGCTGCGGCGCGACCCTCAAGCTGGATGCCACGCAAAGCTTCGACGGCAGCTGCAACGCCAACGGTTCGAGCGCAACGATGGCGATGCATTGGAATTTCGGCAACGGCTCGGGCATCGCGGATTCCACGCAAGCCGCGCCTAGCGTCACCTTCACTCAGTCGGGCGCCTATACGGTCACGTTGAGCTGCACAGACAGCAGCGGGACCAAGACTGCTCGTACCCGCGTCGTCGTGGCGACCCCTCCCACGGCCACTATCGATTCCCCCAAGAACAACATGAGCGTGCCGGTCGGGCAATCGCTCCAATTCAAAGGCGTCTGCAACCTACACGGGGCAACCGAAACCCCGGGCGTGGACTGGGATTTCGGCAGCGGCTCGGGCATCGCCAACACGGACCTATTGAATCCGACGGTAAGCTTCAAGAACACCGGAAGTCACACGGCGACATTGACCTGCACCGATTCAATCGGTTCGGGGAGCGCCACCGTAAAATTTACCGTCAATGCCACGTCAAGTGGCGGGGGTGGAGGCGGCGCGCCGGGCCCGGTGACCTTGGCGCTCCTGGGCCTGCTCGTCGCTTCCCGCTGGCGTCGACGTTACGTGTGAATGGAGAACCAAGAAGCCATCTCAAAACGTCGCGAGCGAAGGTAGAACAAGGCGCGCGAGGCGAGCAACCGGAGTGCGCACGGTAGTGCATGAGGATTGCGAGCCGAGTGCAACGAAGTTATACCAAGCGCAGTAGTTTTGAGATGACTTCTATTTGACGGCGGGTCTGCCCACCGAGTAATACGTGAAACCCAGCGCGCGCATGTCGGCTGGGTCGTAGACGTTCCGTCCGTCGAAGATCACCGGCCGCTTGAGGCGCCGCTTCAACTCGTCGAAATCAGGGCTGCGGAACTGGGTCCATTCGGTGATCACCACCAGGGCGTCGGCGCCGTCGAGGCATTCCGGCTGGCTGTCGCAGAGCGTGAGCAGCGGCTGCGAGCCGTAGAGTCGCTGCGCCTCGTGCAGCGCCGCAGGATCGAAGGCTCGCACTTTCGCGCCCTCGCGCCACAGGGCCTCCATGAGCACGCGGCTCGGGGCCTCGCGCATGTCGTCGGTGTTGGGCTTGAAGGCGAGTCCCCATAGCGCGATGGTGACGCCCTTGAGCCTGCCGCCGAAATGGCCGTGGACTTTCTGGAACAGGGTCTGCTTCTGGCGCCGGTTCACTTCCTCCACCGCCTGCAGGAGCACCGGCTCGTAGCCGGATTTGGCGGCCGTGCGGGTGAGCGCGGAGACGTCCTTGGGGAAGCAGGACCCACCGTAACCGACGCCGGCATAGAGGAAGTGGTAGCCGATGCGCGGGTCCGAACCGATGCCCTTGCGCACCTGCTCGATGTCCACACCCAGGCGCTCAGCGACGTTCGCGAACTCGTTCATCATGCTGATACGCGCCGCCAGCATGGCATTGGCGGCGTACTTGGTGAACTCCGCGTCGCGCACCGACATGATCATCAGGCGTTCGTGGTTGCGGGTGAAGGGTGCATATAGGTGGCGCATCACCTCGACGCCCCGCCCTCCCGACGCACCGACGACGATGCGGTCCGGATGGGCGAAGTCCTCGACGGCGCTGCCTTCCTTGAGGAACTCCGGGTTGGAGACCACCTCGAAGGGATGGCTCGCACCCCGGGCCTTGAGGGCCGCGGCGATCGCCTCGTGAACTCTATCCGCGGTACCCACGGGAACCGTCGATTTGTCGACGACGATCTTCTCACCGTCCATATGCTCGCCGATGGTCTTGGCCACCTGCAGCACATAGCGCAGGTCGGCGGAACCATCCTCATCCGGCGGGGTGCCGACGGCGATGAACTGCAGCAGGCCGAAATGCACGCCCTCGGCAGGCACATCGGTGAATTTCAAGCGGCCGCTCTTGATGCCGTCCGCCATGAGGTGATCCAGGCCCGGCTCCACGATCGGCACTTCGCCGCGCTTCAGCCGCGCCACCCGGGCCTTGTCCACGTCCACGCATAGGACGTCGTTGCCCATGTTGGCGAAGCAGGCGGCGCTCACCAGGCCCACATAGCCGCTGCCATGAACCGTGATCTTCATCGCTCAATACCCGGACGCTGATAGGCAGGAAGGAAAGCGCGACAAGCGGGTCACGCATGGGAAGCGCATTATACCAAGGGTACAATGCTTGGCTCCGGCGCGTGACGCGCCGCCATCGGTTCACACACCATGCTCGCCGTCGGCGCTACCGCTCCCGACTTCACACTGCCGGACCAGGACGGCCGTCCGCTGAGCCTCGCCGAACTCCTAAAAGACGGTCCCCTGCTCCTCTATTTCTATCCGGCGGATTTCACCCCGGTCTGCACCCGCGAGGCATGCTCGTTCGCGGCACTGGAACCCGATCTCGAGCGGACCGGCGTACGCCTGGCGGGCGTGAGCCCCCAGGGCGGCGAGAGCCACCAGCGCTTCCGGCAGCGCTACGGCCTGAAGTTCACCCTGCTCTCGGACCCGGAACGGCGCGTGATCCGCGCCTACGGCTGCGATGGCCTCCTCGGTTTGCGGGTGAAACGCGTGACTTATCTCATCGGCCAGGACCGCCGCATCCTCGAACGGGCGCATGCGGCGTTCCGGGTCGGGCCGCACCTCGCCCTCGCGCAGCAGGCCTCCAGCGGGAAGCCCTGACCCCTCCACCATGACACCCGCTCAATTCCGACGACAGTTAGACGAAGCCGTGAGCTTCTTCAACCGCGGTGACACGGCTGCAGCGGAGCAGCGCTGCCACCAGCTGCTTGCCTCGGCCCGTTCGCCGGATGCCTTGCACCTGCTCGGGTTGTGCCTGCTGCGAACGGATCGTACCCAGGCCGCCATCGAATCCCTGCGGGAGGCCATACGACTGGCCCCTGATAACGCCCAGCTGCAACACGATCTTGGCCGCGCCCATTCCGCGCGAGGCGATTGGCGCGCCGCGGCCGAAGCGTACCTCCGCGCCATCGACTTGCGCCCCGATTACGCTGAGACCTATCTCTACCTCGGGCCGGTGTACGAGCAGGTGGGAGACACGGCGACCGCCGAGCGGGCCTATCGCCGGGCGCTGGAGCTCGATCCCCGGCTCGCCACCGCCGCTGCCAGCCTCGCCGCGCTCTATGAGAAGCAGAACTGCCTGGAAGAGGCGCAACAACTCACCACCGACGCCCTCAAGCTCGATCCGCAGGATACGGTCGCAAACCTAACCCAAGCCCAACTCCAGATCCGCGCGGGGTGTGATGCGGAGGCGGCAGAACGGCTCAAGACCTTGCTGCAGCAGCCGCTCTCCCCCTGGAACCGCGCCATCGCGGCCAGCCGCCTGGGGACCGCCTATGACAAGCTGGACGATACCGAGCAGGCCTTCGCCGCCTTCATCGTGGGCAAGGACGCGTTGCGCAACGCCGATTTGAGTACGCTTGAGACCGGCGTCTACAGCCGTGAGACGGCAATGCGCATCTCCCGGCACGCCGAGAAACTGCTCGAAACGGTGGGACCTGCGCCCGGTAATACTCCGGCACCGGTGTTCCTAGTGGGCTTCCCGCGCTCCGGCACCACCCTGCTCGACCAGATCCTCTCCTCCCATCCGCGACTCAGGGTGCTGGAGGAGAAAGATACGCTCCTCGAGCTGCTACGCATCTGGTCCGCCAGCGACGCGAAGCTCACGCAACTGGAGACGATGCCGTCGGCCGCTTTCGAAAACGAACAGCAGGCGTACTGGAAGCGCGTCCAGGCGCAGCTTGGCGAACCGCTGGGTGACCGCATCCTGGTGGACAAGCTGCCGCTCTACAGCCAGAACCTGCCGCTCATACACCGCTTCTTCCCCGGCGCGCGTTACCTGTTCGCGGTACGGGACCCACGCGACGTGGTGCTCTCCTGCTTCATGCACAGCTTCGGCCTCAACGAAGCCATGCGCCATTTCCTGACGCTGGAAGGCACGGCGGATTACTACGCCGCCGTGATGGACGTGGCCGTCAAATCCCTGCCGCGTCTGGGGGCGAGCGCATACCGCCTGCGCTATGAGGATCTGGTGGATGATCTGGAGAAAGAAGCGCGGCGCCTGTGCGAGTTCCTCGGGGTACCCTGGGACGAAGCCATGTTGCACTCCCATGACAAGGCGAAGGGACGCCGCATCAACACCCCGAGCTATCACCAAGTGGTCCAGCCGGTCTACCGCACGGCCTTGGAGCGCTGGCGGCGCTACGCGACGCCGCTCGCACCGGTACTGGCGCGGCTCCAGCCCTATGTGGAGTTCTTCGGTTACGCCTGAATCACGCTCCGAACGGCCTAAATCTGACGCCAAGTGCCGGAACCTAAGCCCGGAACCCGGGTCCAAGCGCTGCAGTGGGCGTCTGTCCGCCGGGACACGCTGGGATCCCGGAGCGTTTATGACAAACGTCACTTGCCGCATATATCAGCCCGATATATGATTCCGCCCC
>DATIEQ010000083.1:0-5647 GCA_035455665.1 Gammaproteobacteria bacterium
GATTTCCCGTTGCCCTCATAGCATGGGCCTCGCTGGGCTGCTCCAAGACGCCGACACCGCCCGGCGAACTCAAGAAGTCCGCGCTCGAATGCATGCAGAACCAGGATTACGAGTGCGCGGAAGACAACTGGCAGGACTACATCAAGCAGCGACCCGACGACGGCAATGCAGTGGCGGCGCTGGGAATCGCACAGAACAAGCGTGACGAGCACGAGCAGGCTGTGGTCCAGTTCCAAAAAGCCATCGTGCTCGGCGAGGGCACCTATGACTTGTTCTCCTACTACGCCGACAGCCTCGCCAAGACCGGCAAGACGGACGAAGCCATCGACTGGTCCTACAAGGCGCTCGCCGTCGTCCCCACTTTGGTGGACGTACGCGGCGACCTGGCCAAGCTCCTGGTGCAGAAGAAGCGTTACTACGAGGCCCTGGCGCTGCTCGCGTCGTTCGATGAGCATATGAGCGCTACGGGGGAGCAGCCTTATTTCGAGGGGCAACGCATCGCCATCGAGACCGCCCTGCAGCAGTCGAGCCCGGCGGACTCGGGAGAGAAAGTCCAAATCAGATTGTTCAAAAGCGACGGCAATTTCGTCGCACCCGTGACCCTGGGCCAGGCGCGCGTCACCGCCTTCGTGGTGGACACCGGCGCTACGGTGACTACCCTGGATGACAAACTCCTGCAGGAGTCGAAAGCCAAGTACGAGGTCGTGCAACCCGCAGCGGAGGCGACCACCGCTGATGGGCGCCGGATCAGGGCGCGCCTGATCAATGTCGACTCCATGAAGGTGGGGGGCTTCGAACTCAAGGACATCCCGGCCATGGCCTGCTCCACCTGCCAACTGCTGCTGGGTCAGCAAGCCTTGTCGCGTTTCGACCTCACGTCCAACAAGGTCCAGGGCGTGGAATTCCTGACGCTCAAACCGCGGAAACTGTAGTTATCTCGAGGCTCGAACGAGCGCAAATCCATAGGGAGGTTCGCATGGCTTCCGACCCGAAGACACTGGATCGCGTGCGCAAGATCCTCTCCCGCCAGCGGGGCGTGGTGGAGAAGCGGATGGTGGGCGGGAGCTGGGGGCTGATGGTGAAGGGCAAGCTCTGCGTCAGCGTCGGGGCGGACCGCATCCTGGTGCGGGTGGACAAGGCCGCGCGCCTGAAGCTCCTCAAGAAACCCGGCGCCCGCGCCATGAAGATGGGCGGCAGGACGCTCACCGGTTTCATCTTCATCGACCCGCCGGGTTACCGCAGCGACGCCCAACTCAAGGGTTGGATCCGGCAGAGCCTCAAGGTCATCGCCTCGGCGCCGGCCAAGAAGAAGCTCAGGGTGCGGCGCAAGAAATGACTGGGGTCACGCCTTCTTTTTGGCGGTGGTGATCATCACCACGCTGATCAGGACGAACAGGGCCCCCAGGATCGTGCGCAGATCGAGCGCCTCGCCGCCCAGGAAATAGCCCACCAGCACCGCCACCACCGGGTTCACGTAGGCATAGGTCCCGACGCGCGTCGGCGACTCATGATGCAGCAGCCACACGTAGGCGGTGTAGGCGATGATGGAGCCCGGCACGATGAGGTAGAGCAGGGAGAACCAGGCCGCGAACGAGATGGCCGCCGGGTGGAAGTTCTGGAATTCACCCAGCGCCGCCGAGGTGAGCAGCAGCATCACGCCGCCGGCGAGCATCTGCGCACCGGAACTCAGGAACTTGGAATCGGGCAGCGGCTGGGTGCGGGCGAACACCGACGAGACCGACCAGCCGATGGCTCCTATCAGCAGGGCGATGGCGCCCAGCTTGTCGATGGGCGCTCCACCGATGTGCAGGGAACGGCTCACCAGCACCGCCACCCCACCCAGGCCGACCACCAGCGCCAGGGCGAGGCGCAGCGTAAGCCTCTGGGTGCGCAGGAAGACGATCTCTCCCAGGGCCATGAAGGCCGAGACGGTTGCCATCATGATGGCGGTGACACCCGAGGGCACGCGTTGCTCGGCCCAGAACACCAGGCCGTAATCCAGAGCGAAGATGAGGAAGGCGAGCAAGGATATGGACGCCCATTGGCGCGCACTCGGCGTGCGCTCGCCGCGCCAGACGGTCCAGCCGTAGAGCAGGAGGCCGGCCACCAGGAAGCGTATCCCCGCCATCAGGAGCGGCGGCATCTCCAGCACGCCCACGCGGATCGCGAGGTAGGTGGAGCCCCAGACGAAATAGATGATGGCGAAGGCCAGCAGGGTCTTCCAGGTCGGGCGGTGGTCGGGCGTATTCATGGGCGGCGACTATACAGGGCCCGCGCCTGGCCGGGTATAACAGAAATCCCGCCGGCCCTCGACCAGATGCGGAACCCCGTGTTGAAGCGCATCAAGTCGAGACCGAGTCCCTAGCCGGCTCCAGCGCTCTAGTTTTCAGGTGCAGCCTCGATAGCCGCCAGGATATGCGGATAGCTCGACTTGAGCAGAGCCAGGAATCCTTTCGCATCTTGAGTGTGGTTCACCGGAATGGCACGGACGGTTCCCGCCGCTCTCCCAGACACCTGGGGGGACACCGACGGGTGGAATTCCCCGCCGTAGGACATCCCGCCGGCGATCACCTCGAAGCATTGATCGGGCGTGGCGTTGGTGAAAAGCTCGCTGTCGATATGGATCTTGTGCAGGCAATACTCGCCGGCAGGGGTGACGAAGAGATAAAGAGATCTGCCGCGTGGGACGCTGCTGATGAAAAGATCCTGCCCCTGACCACCGCTCGATTGCAGGGAGACCCCCGTGATGACGGCGCTCGTGTCGAAGACCACGGCGGCGATGCCTTGATCCTTGTCCAGCGCCGGGAATCTATCCTGGGTCAGCGGCGCCGTCGCGCAGCCACCCACGAATAAGGGGAGCAGCAGGCTCAGATGCGTGATCGGGCCGGTTATCGCTCGCACTGGGTCGCGACGTTAACGTTGCCGCTCACCGGGGCCTGCAGGGCGTCGGTGCCGACCAGGCGCGCCTGGGTGAGCTGGGTGTCGCAGTCGATGGAGATCACGTAGCTCTCCAGCTGGAAGCGGCCGTGGACCGTGACGACGCCGGCCTCATGCTTGTCGAGCAGGCGGCCGGCCAGGTCCTTCCCATAGGCCAGGGTGACCGCGTCTTCCCCGTTCTTGACGTGGATCGACTCCGCCGCATAGCCCCCGAAGTGCGGCAACCGCTCCGCCTCGCCCTGGTCCAGGAGCAGCACCAGGTCCAGGCCGCGTTTCGCATCCGGGATGCCGGAATCCTCCAACCACTGGGCGCGCAGCGTGCCCTTCACCCACAGCCGGCCGCTGAAGAAGGCCAGGGGCACCCGCCCCGGCATGGCCCGGTCGAGATGCAGCCCGTTCCCGGGGGGTACCACGATGGGCGGAGTCCCATCCGCCAGCGCCGCGGGCGCGAGCGCAATGAGCAGCGCGAGCAGCAGATGCGAGAAGCGTGTCCGTTTCATCTTAATCCCCAACCCGTTCGGACATAATCAGGAGCCCGAATTATGAATTTTTTGTTACAGTTCGCCGCATGCGACGAACGGGTAGGCAGGGAGCCTACCCACTGCCACGAGCGGAGCAGGAAAGCACAGCGCTGTGGCTGCGAAGCGCCTAACCGGCCCTAGCCCAATCCAAAGTGATTGGAGCACAGCTCCGCTACGCTGACTACCCTCCCCCTCCTGTGTATGTGGATCTGACCCCTATCGCGTGGCGAAATGGGCGCGTTCGTCCTGGATATGCCAGCCGTCCGGCTGCCGGATGGCGGTGAACGAGACCTGGATGGGCACTTCCGCTGCCGTCGCGCCGTCAGGACCACGCACATGGGTCAAGGTGATGTCGGTATCCACATGGGCCGCATCGCGAGTAAGGAAACGGAAGCGATAGTTGGCGAACCGGATGCCCGACATGGGTGTGATGGAAGCAGCCTCAGATTCGAAGTGCCGCGCCATCGCCGCGCGCCCCTGATACAGCCCGCCCTGGGGCGGAGCCACCGTGCCATCCTCGGTCCACAGGGCGGCGCGCGCCTTGGCGTCGCCGCTGAGCAGGGCTTTGCCGAAGGCATCCTTGAGGGCACGAATGGCCCGCTCGTCCGCGGCGACATCCTGCGGCGGCGTGAACATCGCCGCGAAGGGCCGGCCGTCGAAGGCAGACTGCGCCCACGCGATCTTCCCGTCTCGCACCCGGTGCCATTCGGCCACCAGCGTGGTGGCGGGCACCGGCGCCGTGGTCTCCATCTCCATGAACACCATCGCGTTCTCGCCCTCGCCGACGATGCTCTTGATGTCGAGGCGCACGACGATCTGCATGAGTTGGGTGAAGGTGGCGATGTAGGCGTCCGCGTTCGGATAGGTCTCGAACAGACCCACGAACACCATGTCGTCGGCGAGGCAGCGCCGCGCTCCAGCCATGTCCCGCTTCTGGACCGCGTCGTAGTATCGCCTCAGGATAGTTCCGGCGTTCTGCATGGTCGTCTTCCTTTAAGGTTTCTTGATGTCGGGCCGAGGCGCTCAGGCCCAGGTGTCAAGCGCGCGGCCGGTCTCGAGGAAGGACTTCAGGCTGGACAGGACCCGCGGCCAACCGTTGCGGATCTTCTTCTCCATGTCGGAGCCCGCGGGCAGCTGTTCGTGGGCGACGGTCACGCGCACCATATCCCCCACCGGCTCGATATCGATCGTCACGCGCGAATGACGGGACACGTCCTCGGCATCCGCCGCGTCGCCCCAGCTCAGCACCAGCCGCTTGTTGGGGATCACCTCCAGCACGCTGCCCACCACCCGCACCGTGCCCTTCCCGTCATCCGCCACGTGTTTCCATTTGGAACCGGGCTTCCAATCGGACTCGTTGGTGTGCTTCCAGTACTGGCGCGTCAGATCGCCCTGGATCAGCGCCTTCCAGACGTCGGCGGGCGTGGTGGCGATGTAGGTGACGTACACGAATTTTTCCTTGTTCACGGTCATTTCCTCTCCAGTTTCGTCTTGAAGTGATACAGGGCCGACAGGCGCTGCTGCTCGTATTTCCGGATCCAGCGTTCGTAGATGTCGTGGAGGGGCACGGGATTGACGTAGTGGAGCTTCTCCCGCCCCTGCCACTCGACCGAGATCAGGTTGGCCTCCTCCAGAAGCTCCAGGTGCTGAGTGACCGACTGCCGGGCCATGTCGATGCCCTTGCAGAGCTCACCCAGGGTCTGGCCGTTGGCTTGATAGAGCCGATCCAACAGACGCCGCCGCACCGGGTCGGCCAGGGCCTTGAATACGAGGTCCACGTCGTTCATTGGAGCGCCACCCACACAGGCAGGTCATTGCCTGCATATTATTATGCAGGTCCTTACCTGCATGTCAAACCCGCGGTGACGGTGAGGGCTGCAGCGAGCGGGTCTTGCGACCCGGCTATACCAGAGAATCAGCCGAGCTGGGAGAGAAGCGCTTCCAGCTGCGTTGAGCCCGCGTAACCGCGGTCTATTTCTGAACGGCGGGCCGGTAGGTGTTGAGGAGGACACCCGTGGACGTGCTGCGCGTCTCGACCAGCATGAGGCCGCGTGGCGGGACGCCATCTTCGAACAACCGCTTCCCCTTGCCGAGCACCACCGGAACGACCCACAGGCGGTACTCGTCGATGAGGTCGGTGGCGATGAGGGACTGCAGCAAGCGGCTGCTGCCCCAGACATGCAGCTCCG
>DATIEQ010000084.1:0-9174 GCA_035455665.1 Gammaproteobacteria bacterium
ATAGCTTACCCCTGGTTATATTTAGTTCGGCTAGGCCCTCTATTCCTAATTTGAAACTTTCAATGTGCGTTTAAATTACAATTTAGACTTACTTTTTCTTTAAAGCATCTGCACGCTCACTCCGCGTCAGTCGCTCGATCATGCTGCGCAAGAAGACCTTGTGGAAGCGGAGCTGGCAGGGCAGCGAGAGCTGTTCCAACAGCGTGGCGCTGACCTTGAGGACCGTGACGTCCCCCTGGGCGACGATGGCGGAGGTGCTCTTGGTGCCGCCCATGACCGCGGCTTCGCCGAAGCAATCGCCTTCACCGAGCGTACCCGCGACCTTGCCTTTGCGGCGCACCTCCGTCTGCCCCGCCACGATCACCAGGAAGCAGTCGTCCATCTCTCCTTCCGCTACGATATGTTGGCCGGATGCGAAGCTCAGCCAGCGGCCCGCCTGCAGGATCTCGTAGATCTCGGGATAGCTGAAGTCCTTGAAGAAAGGCAGGCGCCGCAGCATGCTGAAGCGTTCCTGCTCTGCCATCTCCTGGGCCAGCTCGTCCAGCTTGCGCACCGCGTGGGAGAGCGCGGTGGCGAACTCCACGCCGCTCTGGTACCGCTTGGTGGGATCCTTGTCGATGGCCTTCGTCGCCACGTCTTCCAACACCGACGGCACGTCGGGGCGCAGGCGGTGCAACGGCGGGGGCGTGGCGTAGATGATCTGGTGCACCAGCTTCGACAGGTTCTCGCCGTAGTAGGGCCGCTTGCCGGAGAGGAGCTCGTACATCACCACGCCGAGCGAATACAGATCCGTTTGCGCCGAAGCGGGCGCATGGCGCATCTGTTCCGGCGCCATGTAGCTTGGGCTACCCACCAGGCCCTTGAGCTGGCCTTCCTCGTTACCCGCCATCTGCGCCACGCCGAAATCCACGATGCGCACGTCGCCCTCGGCGGTGAGCATGATGTTGCCGGGCTTGATGTCGCGGTGGATGAGGCCGTTGCGGTGAGCGTAGTCCAGCGCCTTGGCGCACTTGAACACCACTTCTACCACCTTGCGCACCGGCAGGAGCTCCTCGGCACGGCAGTAAGTGGTGAGCGGCTGGGCGCCGCGCACGTATTCCATCACCACGAAGCAGTGGCTGCCGTCCTCGCCCGCGTCGTAGATGGGCAGGATGTTGGGGTGGCTGAGCTTGCCGACGAGATAGGCTTCGTTGAAGAACAGCTTGCGGCGGGTGCGGACCTCGTTCGCTGCCACGTTCTCGTCGATGTTGTAGAGCTTCAGGGCCACGTCCTTGCCCAGGAAGGAGTCATGACACAGGTACACGGTGCCCGTGGTACCGCGGCCGAGCTCGCGGGTGACGACGAATTTGCCGAGCTTTGCCGGTGTAGGCATGGGTTCCTTAGCTCCCTCCGCACCAGTCTTACAGGCCGAAACCCGCAAGTCCAGCGAGGCACGGGACGCGCGTCACACTCTGATGAAATGGGCAGTCAGATTGAGTATCACGCAGACGGCGAGACCAGCGGCCGCATCGTCCAGCATGATGCCGAGACCGTCCTTCACATGCCGGTCCAGCCAACGGATGGGCCAGGGCTTCAGGATGTCCAGCAGCCGGAACAAAACGAAGCCCGCAGCGATCCAGACCAGGCTGTAGGGGACGAAGGCCATGGAGATGAGGAACCCCACCACCTCGTCCCAGACCACGCTCTTCGGATCTTCGATCCCGAGTCGACGCGCGGTGTAGCCGCAGATGAACACGCCGGCCACGAATGCCGCCAAGGTCGCCGCCCCATACAGCCAGGGATCGAGGAGCGACAGCAAAATATATAGAGGGATGGCGGCGAGTGTCCCCATCGTTCCCGGCGCCTTTGGAATCAAGCCTGCGCCGAAACCATAGGCCAGGAGATGCACCGGATGGGTGAAGACTTGGCGGGCGCTGAGTTCGGCCATGGGGATCCTCAAAAATGCCTGTAGCCCGGGATTGCAAAAGTCATCTCCTTCCCCTCTTCATCCCGGCAGCGGACGCCCCTCATCGCATCCACCCTGCCGATGCGGGTCACGGGGCATTTCAACTTCTTCAGGTTTTCCTCGACGGCAACCGCTTTCGTCTCAGGCACCGTGAAGCAGAGCTCATAATCGTCGCCGCCCGTGAGCGCCAGCTCCCGGCCTTTGTCCTTGCCGTGAAGCTCCAACAGCCGTTTGGAGAGGGGCAGCTTCTCGATCTCGATTGAGGCGCCCGCCCCGCTCGCTTCCAGGAGATGCCCGAGATCTGCCAAGAGGCCGTCGGAGACGTCGATGGCGGCACTTGCAAGCCCGCGGAGCGCCGTCCCCTCGCCCACTCGCGGTTCAGGGAAAGCGAAACGCTGCACGCAGGGATCCTTGATATCCGCTTTCCTGGATTGTATGAGCTTCAGTCCCGCCGCCGCATCCCCGGGATGGCCGGTGACGTAGATACGGTCGCCAGGCTCCGCACCTCCCCGGGTCAGGGCCTTTCCCGCTGGCACGAAGCCCAGGGCCGTGACCGTGATGTTCATCGGCCCTCGCGCCATGTTGCCACCCGCGAGCGTCACGTCGTGACGCCCTGCCAGCGCGAAGAAACCACCACTGAATTTCTGCAACCACTCCTCGTCTGCATGCGGCAGCGTCAGCGCCAGGAGCGCCCAAGCGGGTTGCGCACCCATGGCCGCGAGGTCGCTCATGGACACCGCCAGCGCGCGGTGACCGACGGCGGCCGCATCGAGACCCGCGGGGAAATGCACATCCACGAGCTGCGCATCCACCGTGGCGGCGAGCTCATGTCCCGCCGGCACGGCGAAGAGCGCGGCATCGTCGCCGATCCCCAGCACCACGTCATCGCGGGTGAGCGGGTGACTGCCGAAATACCGCCGGATGAGGTGGAACTCGTCCATGCTGTGTCTCAGCCGGCGCGCTCCGCGCGGCGCAGCTCACCCGCGGTCTTGTCCAGCACCGCATTCACGTACTTGTGGCTGTCCTCGGCGCCGAAGGACTTGGTGAGCTCGACGGCTTCGTTCAGCACCACCCGGTAGGGCACATCGGGCCGTTCCTTGAGCTCGTAGGTGCCGAGCAGCAGCACTGCCCGTTCCACCGGATCCAACTGGGTCGTGGGGCGGTCGAGATGCGGGGCGAAGATGTTTTCCAACTCGGCGCTCGTGGCGAGGACGCCGCGCAGCAGCTCCTCGAAGTACTCGAGGTCCGTATCCTTGGTGTTCTGGCTCTCCAGGAGCCCGCGGACGATGCCCTGGGCCGTATCGCCCGAGAGCTGCCATTGGTAGAGGCCCTGCAACACGAGCCGCCGCGCCCGGGCGCGAGCCCGTGAGCCCTGGGGTTTCTTGTCTTTGGCCACCTCAGCCGTCCAGCTTGCGCAGGAGGTCGGCCATCTCGAGGGCCGCCGCCGCCGCGTCCGCACCCTTGTTGCCCGCCTGGCCTCCGGCCCGATCGTTCGCCTGCTCCACCGTATCGCAGGTGAGCACGCCGAAGACCACAGGCACGCCGGTGTCGAGCGCCGCCTGGGCGACGCCGCGGGCGCATTCGCCCGCCACGTATTCGAAATGGGGCGTGCCCCCGCGGATCACCGCGCCGAGCGCGATCACCGCATCATGGCGCTTGCCCGCGGCGAGGCGCTTCGCCGCCAACGGGATCTCGAAGGCCCCCGGCACCCGCACCACGTCCACGTCCTCGGACCGCACGCCGCCCTCGGCGAGCGCCTTCAGCGCGCCGTCCAGGAGCTTGTCCACCACGAAGTGGTTGAAACGCGCCGCTACGATGGCGATGCGCATGCCCTTGCCGGCGCGCGTGCCTTCCAGCGTTCTTGTCTTGCCCGCCATGTCAAAGAACTCGGAGTGAAGAGGGAAGTATTTTAACCGAGAAGTGCAGCGATCAGTGGCAGAGATCAATCCGGGGCGACGTATTCGACGACTTCGAGCCCGAATCCGGATATGCCGAGGAGTTTCTTCGGTTGGCTGAGGACACGCATGCGGCGCACGCCCAGGTCCAGCAGGATCTGCGCGCCCACGCCATAGGTCCGCAACTCGGTGGCCGCGGGCGATGCGTCCTCGGTATCTTTCCCGTTCGCGTGGCTCCCCAACCGTTGCATGAGCCCCGCCGGATCTTCGGGTTGGCGCAGGATGACGAGCACCCCACCCTCCCGCGCGATGCGCCGCATGGCATGGCGCAGCGGCCAGCCGAGCTCGCCCCACTGCACGCCCACCACGTCCGAGAGCGTGTTCTGCAGATGCACCCGTACCAGTGCCGGCGTGTCGGGTTTGAGTTCCCCCGAGACGAGCGCGAGATGCACCGCCTTGTTCACCCGGTCCTCGTATACGGCGAGGCGGAACTCGCCGAACTCCGTGGGCACACGCCGCTCCGCGACCCGCTCCACGGTCTTCTCCTTGCGCACCCGGTAGCGGATGAGTTCGGCGATGGTGCCGATCTTGAGCTTGTGCTCCCGGGCGAACTTCTCGAGGTCCGGCCGGCGCGCCATGCTGCCGTCCTCGTTCAGGATCTCGACGATCACCGCCGCGGGCTCGAGCCCCGCGAGCCGCATCAGATCGCAGCCCGCCTCCGTGTGCCCGGCGCGGGTCAGCACGCCGCCCGGCTGGGCCATGAGCGGGAAGATGTGCCCCGGTTGTTTCAGGTCCTCCGGCTTGGCGTCGGGCCTGACCGCGGTGCGCACCGTATGTGCCCGGTCGTAGGCGGAGATGCCGGTGGTGACGCCCTCCGCCGCCTCGATGGAGAGCGTGAAGTTCGTGGTCTGGTTCTTGTCGGTATCGCTCACCATGAGCGGCAGCCGCAGCTGGCGGCAGCGTTCGCGGGTGAGCGTGAGGCAGATGAGGCCGCGCCCGTAGCGCGCCATGAAGTTGATGTCTTCTGGCCGCGCCTTCTCCGCCGCCATGATCAGGTCGCCCTCGTTCTCCCGGTCCTCGTCGTCCAGCATCACCACCATGCGACCGGCGGCGAGTTCCGCGAGGATCTCCTCGATGCTGTTGAGGGGCTGTTGCACGCTGTCCTTCACGATCCGCGTCCTTCGAGCAGGCGCTCAAGATAGCGCGCCACGAGGTCCACTTCCAGGTTCACGCGGCTGCCGGGCCGGTATTGGCCGAAGGTCGTGTGTTCCAGGGTATGGGGGATGATGTTCACGTCGAAGACGGTATCCCGCACTCCGTTCACCGTGAGGCTCACCCCATCCACGCAGATGGAGCCCTTGTGGGCGACGTAGCGCGCGAGTTCCCGCGGCACTTCGATGTCGAAGCGCACCGAGCGCGCGTCTTCGCGCCGCGCCTTGACCGTGCCCACACCGTCCACGTGGCCGCTCACCAGATGGCCGCCGAGTGCTGTGGTCGGCGTCAGCGCCGTCTCCAGGTTCACCGGCGACCCAGCCTTGAGTTCGCCGAGGGTGGTGAGGGACAAGGTTTCCCGGGAAGCATCCGCCTCGAATCCCTTCGGTGACTTTGCGACCACCGTGAGGCAGCAGCCGCTCACGGAGACGCTGTCGCCGAGTTTCACGGCGTCCATGGGCAGCGTCGCCGCTTCGATGGACAAGCGCAGGTCGCCGCCCTGGGGCGTGAGCGCCGCTACCTTGCCGACCGCCTGGACGATGCCTGTGAACATTATTGTTTCGGCCTCAATATCAGCCGCAGGTCCTCGCCGACCATGCGCGCGTCCATGATCTGCAGTTCGCGTCTTTCTTCCATGCTGCCGAGGGGCGGCAGGCTGAACATCCCCCGAGCGGTGTCGCCGAGCAGGTGCGGCGCCATATATAGGATGAACTCGTCCAGGAGTCCGGCTTCCAGCAGCGCGCCGTTCATACCCGCGCCCGCCTCCATCAGCACCTCGTTGCACTCGAGTTCAGCGAGTGTCTCAAGTATCGCCTTGAGGTCCATGAAGCCGCGCTTCTCCGGGAACACCTGGATGTTCGCGCCGGCAGCCAGCAGCGCCTCCTGTTCCTCCGGATCGTCTACCGCCGTCGCGATGTACACCGCGTCCGGCTCCCGTTTGAAGATCTTCGCGTCCGCCGGCGTGCTCAGGTTCGTATCCACCACCACCTTCATGGGCTGGCGCCATTCGCCCGGCAGCCGCACGCTGAAGGATGGGTCATCGGCGAGCAGCGTGCCGATACCCGTGAGCACCGCGGAGCTGCGTGCCCGCCAGCGGTGCACGTCCTCTCGCGCCGCCTCGCCGCTGATCCACTTGCTCACGCCGCCCGCGAGCGCGGTACGCCCGTCGAGGCTCACCGCGAGCTTGCTCCGCACCCAGGGGCGCCCACGGGCCATGCGGCTGATGAAACCGGGATTGAGCGCCCGCGCCTGCGCTTCCATCAGGCCCGTGTCCACCCGGATGCCCTTCGCACGCAGGAGTTCGAAGCCCTTGCCCGACACCTGCGGGTTGGGGTCGGTCATGGATGCCACCACGCGCGCCGCCCCCGCGGCGACCACGGCTTCGGCGCAGGGTGGGGTCTTGCCGTGGTGTGCGCAGGGTTCCAGGTTCAGATAGAGCGTCGCGCCCTTCGCGGCCGCGCCTGCTTCCTCGAGCGCCAGCACTTCCGCATGGGCCTCGCCCGCCTTCCTGTGGAAACCGCGACCCAGGACCTTGCCGTCCTTCACCACCACGCAACCCACCCGTGGGTTAGGGTCGGTGGTGTAGAGGCCGTTCTCGGCGAGCCTCAAGGCCTCGGCCATGTAGCCATGGTCGGCAGCGCTGAAATCCGTCATGGACTATTTCTTTTCTTCGTCGGGTAAGAGCGGCATCTGCTCTCGTTTCAGGGTCTCGCGTGCGGTCTCGTCCCGCAGCCGCTCGATCTCCTCGCGGAACTCGTTCACGTCCTGGAAGCGGCGGTAGACGGAGGCGAAGCGCACGTAGGCGACCTCGTCGAGGCTGCGCAGCTCCTCCATCATCCAGTCACCGATCTGACGCGACTTGATCTCCCGCTCCCCCGCCACCTGCAGTTTGTGGATGATGCGCGACAGGGCCGCCTCCATGGCCTCGGTGCTCACCGGGCGCTTCTCCAGGGCGCGGATCATGCCGGACCGCAGCTTGTGCTCGTCGAAGGGCTCACGGGTGCCGTCGCTCTTGACGATGCGCGGCATCACGAGTTCCGCCGTCTCGAAGGTGGTGAAGCGTTCGCCGCATTTCTCGCATTCGCGGCGGCGGCGCACCTGCTGCCCCTCGCCCGCCAGGCGCGAGTCGATCACTTTCGTGTCTTCGTGGTTGCAGAAGGGACAGTGCATTTATCTGGGCCCTACCGTGTATTCAAATTCTTCATATGTAAGCTTATAAAAGCAAAGATGGCTAACAATACGATAGCGCTAATCAGCGTAGGCACCATAAAGTCCGCAGAGATATTCCCTTGCTCAAATACCTGCCTCGTCACGCTCAACGCTAACCAAGCACATATGAAAGACAGAAACGCTAAAGGGGCCCATATTTTGAGATTCCAAATCGCATAGGCAGAAATGAAAGCAGGAATACCTACGATAGATCCACCGATTGCAGTAATTGGACCGAGACGGCCGAACATGAAGGGGGCGATAAATATCGCTCCAATAGAAGAGATAAAAAGCGCCACTGCTAGGGCCTTAAGAACCTGAGCATTTTTAACGTCACTGCTCATGCAATTTCAGAACTTGATGCCTGCTGGATACACCGGGTGCTTCTTGCACAGCGCCAGCGCCTTGTCCTTCACGGCCGCGACGGTCTTCTCGTCGCCCCTGTGGTCCAGCACGTCGGCGATCCAGCCGGCCAGCTCCCGCATCTCGGCTTCCTTGAAACCGCGCGTGGTGCAGGCGGGCGTGCCGAGGCGCAGGCCCGAGGTCACCATGGGTGGACGCGGGTCGTTCGGCACCGCATTCTTGTTCACGGTGATGTTCGCGCGGCCCAGGGCCGCGTCCGCGTCCTTGCCGGTGATGTCCTTCGCGATCAGGTCCATGAGGAACAGGTGGTTATCGGTGCCGCCGGATACGATGTTGTAGCCGCGCTTGATGAGCGCGTCCGCCATGGCGCGTGAATTGTCCAGCACCTGCTTCTGGTAAACCTTGAACCCCGGCTGCAATGCCTCGAGGAAGGCCACCGCCTTGGCGGCGATGACGTGCATCAACGGGCCGCCCTGGGTGCTCGGGAAAACGCTGGAGTTGAGCTTCTTCTCGATCTCCTCGTTCGCGCGCGCCAGGATGAGGCCGCCACGGGGCCCGCGCAGGGTCTTGTGGGTGGTGGTGGTGGTGACGTCGGCGATCTTGACCGGATCCGGGTACAGTCCCGCCGCCACCAGGCCCGCCACGTGGGCCATGTCCACGAAGAGATAGGCGCCCACGGAATCGGCGATGACGCGGAACTTCTGCCAGTCGATGCGGCGGCTGTAGGCGGAGAAACCCGCCACGATCATCTTGGGCTTGTGCTCGTCCGCGAGCTTCTGCACCTGCTCGTAGTCGATGAGGCCCGTCTTGGTGTCGATGCCGTACTGCACGGCGTTGAAGAACTTGCCGGAGAGGTTGACCTTGGCGCCGTGGGTGAGATGGCCGCCGTGGGCCAGGCTCATGCCGAGGATGGTATCGCCAGCCTTGAGGAGCGCGAAGTACACCGCCGCGTTCGCCTGGGAACCCGAATGAGGTTGCACGTTCGCGTAGTCGGCGCTGAAGAGTTTCTTGGCGCGCTCGATGGCGAGCCGCTCCGCCACGTCCACGAACTCGCAGCCGCCGTAGTAACGCTTGCCCGGATAGCCCTCAGCATACTTGTTGGTCATCACCGAGCCCTGGGCCGCCAGCACCCGCGGGCTCACGTAGTTCTCGGAGGCGATGAGCTCGATGTGCTCCTGCTGGCGGCGCAATTCGTTGCGCAGCGCCTCGTGGAGTTCGTCATCGAACCCGGCGATCTGCATGTCTGGGGTGAACATCGAGCCCGCTCCGGGGTGGGGATGGTTGTGGGCGGCTTATTTTACCGCAGGGCGGTCTCTTACACGGTCAGGAAGGACTCGAGCACCGCATTCCAGCCCAAGGCGATGTTCCGGCGGTTATAGCCCCCACCGCCCATGGCGACGATCCGCCCCTGGGAGAACTCGTCGGCGATGGCGCAGAGCCGGGCCGCCGCATGCGCGTGGGCGGCCGGGGTGAAGCACATGTGGGTGATGGGATCACCCTCGATGCTGTCGGCCCCGCACTGGAACAGGATGAACTCCGGCCGCCCGGCCT
>DATIEQ010000085.1:0-4340 GCA_035455665.1 Gammaproteobacteria bacterium
GGTGAGCATCGAGATGCGACCGCCACCGGCGGTTGGCGAAGGCTGGTAACACTCACACGGATTTCAGTCCAGAGCGAGGCGAGTTCGTATGGCTCGAATGAAGAGTCGCCGGCGCTTCGCGCCAGGATGCACAGGTCGGCTCCTGGCTGATGGTGTGCTTTCAGTTTTCGGGTGCGATACTCGACTGGCATGAGGATGGCAGGAGCATCGGCATGATCGATCACACAGGTATCGGTGTCGCGAACGTGGCTCGGTCCTCCACGTTCTACGATGCGGCATTGGGCGCTCTGGGGCTGCGCCGGGTGATGCAGCTCCCCGAGAACGACGGCGCTGACGGAATCGGTTATGGGGTCAATTACCCGGTCTTCTGGATTGATCGCTTTCATCCCCACAGTGTTCAGCAGCATACGGCCTTCGCTGCCAGGAATCGCGCCGAGGTGGATGCCTTTTATGCCGCCGCGCTAAGGGCAGGCGGCGCCGACAATGGCGCGCCCGGTGTTCGCGACACTGCCCAAGGTTACCCGCCGGGCTACTACGCCGCCTTCGTGCTCGATCCCGACGGCAACAACGTGGAGGCGGTCTTCCGCGGACGGTGAGTCGGTGAGCGGCGACGAGCGTGCTAGCGGTGGGCCTGCTGGTTGGCGAACCGGTGCCGCTCGATCTTGGGCGGCACCGAAACCCACCACATCACGAACTCGTGTGACGACTGCGATCTGAATACTCCAAGACGCGGTGCTCGTCGATGCCGTGTGTCTGTTCGGCGAACAACGGATGATCCGCGTTCTGCACGTAGAACTCCGGGCGCGTCTTGGGCCCTGTTGAGCACGGCCACTTTATGTGATGGCGGGCTGCGGCCTTCTGGTCACACTCGATGATGGATCGCCGGCGAGGTCCATCGCGTACTGTGACCACGCTGCGTGTCTTCTTCGCTCTCGATCTCTATATCGTCTTCGGGTTCGCACGACCGCGAAGCGGCGGTGCGGTCTGCGCGGCCGCAGGGGCCGGGCAGAAGCTGCTGTAGGAAGCGCGGGGAGAGGTGCGGGCGTCTGAGTGCCCTGGTGGCTGAACAGGATCCCCGTCGGGGCTCTTGATTCACAAGAACCCCTCGGGGGAGTCTCCGGTTACGACGCCAGGAGACCTCCACAGTGTGCCATGTGCTACACGATCCCGCTTTTTTCCGTTTTCTCACCCAGATTGACGCGCAGCTCGCCGCCGAAGCACGCGAGAGGCGCTGTCCGGATTGTGCCGGCCCCCTGCACGTGGCGGACTTTCCTCGTAAGCCCCGGGGCTGTCCGGTTTCGGTGCGGGAGGAGTACTCCTTTCGGCTGAGCTTTACCTGCGGCCGGTGCGAGGCGCGCACGACGCCGGCCTCGGTGCGCTTTCTGGGCCGCCGGGTGTATGTGGCGGTCATGCTGATGCTGGCTTCGCCGCCAACGGGTTCCACTGCCGGGGCGCTCGCGGATCTGGTGGTGGTTCCTGTGCGCACGGTGAGGCGATGGCGGCGCTGGTGGCAGAAGGATTTCCAGCGAACCGCCTTCTGGCAGTCGGTCCGTGAACGCTTCGCGCCGCCTGTGTCGGCTGAAGGCTTGCCGCAGAGTCTGCTCGCGCGGTTCAAGGGGGCCAGTGGCCATGAGCGCCTGATACAGCTGTTGCGCTTCATCTCTCCCTTAAGCACCGCCTCCGTGATCAAGTAAATCGAGGGCCGCGAACGCGCGGTACGCGCTCCCGCAGAGGATGCCGGTGGCAGGCCGGGCAGAGGCCTCATAGCCTGCGCGCCACAACAACAACGCGGGCATGACCGCTGTTGGGAGCCGATCAGTGAGTTCCGATGACGATCCGCTCAAGCGCGATCGCTGGGCGCGGCTGCGTTTTGCGATCATAGGTCCCTTGCTGGCCGCCCCTCCCGCTGCGGGGGATCTGCAGGCGGCACTCGCGCAGCTCGCCGCGCGCACCTGGCGCCATCCGCTGACCGGGCTCGAGGTGCGCTTTGGCGCCTCCACCATCGAGCGCTGGTACTACGCCGCCCGAGGTGCCACCGACCCGATGGCGGTGTTGCGCAACCAGATCCGCAGCGACATCGGTTCGTTCTCAAGCATCTGCCCTCAGGCGGCCGAGGCGCTGCGCGCTCAGTACCTCGAGCACCCGGGTTGGACCGCCCAGCTGCACCACGACAACTTGCGCGTGGTGTTGGCCGCCGCCTCGCCGCCGGTGGCTTGTCCTTCGTATCCGAGCGTGCGGCGGTACCTGAAGGCCCAGGGCCTCACCCGCAAGCGACCCGCGCGCCGCAGCGCCGAGGAGATCCTCAGCGGCAACGCCGCGCTCACCGAGCGCGAGATCAGAAGTTACGAGGTCGAGTATGTGTTGCAGCTGATGCATCTCGACTTCCACCATGGATCGCGCAAGGTGCTGACCCGTGCCGGAGAGTGGATCACTCCGCTCCTGGTCGCCTTCATCGATGATCGATCCCGGTATCTCGGCCACGCCCAGTGGTACGGCTCGGAGGGCACCGAGCAACTCGTGCACGGGCTCTGCCAGGCGCTCTCGAAGGTGGGCTTGCCTCGATCACTGATGAGCGACCGCGGCTCGGCGATGATGTCCGGCGAGTTCACCGCCGGACTCACGGCGCTGGGCATCTTGCACGTTCCGACGCTACCCCGGTCGCCTCACGTCAATGGTAAGCAAGAGAACCTCTGGTCGCGGGTCGAAGGGCGGCTGCTCGCGATGCTCGAAGGAGAGGCCAACCTCTCGCTCGATCAACTCAACCTCGCTACCCAGGCGTGGATCACCCAGGAGTACCACCGCACGGTGCACCGCGAGATCGGCGCGACGCCGCTCGAGCGGTATCTGGCCGGCCCCAGCGTCGCGCGCGAGTCTCCGGGAAGCGAAGCGCTGCGCGCCGCGTTCCGCATCGAGGTCAAGCGCCGCCAGCGCCGCTCCGATGGCACCGTCAGCCTCGAGGGTCAACGCTTCGAGATCCCTTCCCGCTATCGGCATCTCTCGGACCTTCATCTGCGCTACGCCCGCTGGGACTTGAGCCGCGTTGATCTGATCGATCCACACTCCGGAGCGATCCTCTGCCCCGTGCGCCCGATCGATAAGACCGCCAATGCTGAAGCGCTGCGCCGCGTGCTCGAGCCCGTCAGCACTGCCCCGCCGCCTCAAGCCACAGGCATCGCCCCGCTCCTGAAGCAGATGATCGCAGACTACGCCGCCACCGGTCTGCCGCCGGCGTATCTCCCCAACTCCAACTCACAGGATGACCCCGCATGAACCCGAAGCTCTTGGCCCTCTACGGCCTGAAGTTCGATCCGTTCTCCCCCGAGGTGCCGACCGAGGCGCTCTACCGCTCGCCGAAGATCGAGAACTTCTGTTGGCGCATCGAGCAGGCGCATCTGCGCGAGGGCGGCTTCGCCCTGATCCACGGCGATCCGGGCTCCGGCAAGAGTGTCGTGATGCGCGTCCTCGCCGAGCGCCTGGCGCGCCTGGCGGACCTGTCCGTCGGCGTCGTGCACCACCCGCAGAGCAACCTCTCGGACTTCTACCGCGAGCTCGGGGACATCTTCGGCGTCTCGATCCGGGTCTCCAACCGTTGGGGCGGCTTCAAGGCTCTGCGCACCCGCTGGCTCGATCACTTGGGATCCACCACCCGCCGTTCCGTGTTGCTGTGCGACGAGGCGCAGGAAATGAGCCCCGTGGTCCTGAACGAGCTGCGCCTGCTCTCCAGCGCCCGCTTCGACTCCCAATCGCTCCTGTGCATCGTGCTCGCCGGCGACGCTCGCCTGCTGGAGAAGCTGCGCCGTGAGGAGCTGATCCCACTGGGCTCGCGCATCAGAACGCGCCTGGCCGCCGAGGCCGCCACCCGCGAGGAGCTGCTGGCCTGCCTCGAGCACTTGCTCGCCGCCGCCGGCAACGCCAGCCTCATGACGCGCGAGCTGCGCCAGACCCTCGTCGATCACGCCGCCGGAAATTACCGCATCCTCGTGTCCATGGCGGCCGAACTCCTCATGAGCGCGGCGCAGCGCGAGATCACCACTCTGGACGAGAAGCTCTATCTGCAGGTCTACGGAAAACCAGAAACTCACACCTCACGGCGCGCCGCGGCTGCGCGCTGACCTGCCGTCCTCACCCAGCTCGTGCCGGATCGTCGGCACGATCACTCATGCCGCCCGTCCATCACCGATCATGAAAACCGCTCCATCAGATACCGTGACCGCGCTCAACAGAGGCCTTTAGTGCCTCAACTTCGGGACCGGTGAGGGGAGTGTTGGCTGAGATGTGGGAGCGAACCAGGGCCGCAATGTATGTGGAATCTTTGAGGCCCCGTTCTGCCGCGCGGCCCC
>DATIEQ010000086.1:0-7995 GCA_035455665.1 Gammaproteobacteria bacterium
TCCAGTCAGGCTGGCGCGCGTTCAAAGTGCAGGGCCCTTTGGATTTCTCTCTGACGGGCGTGATCGCCTCGCTGGTGCAGCCCTTGGCGGAGGCCAAGATCAGCGTGTTCACCATCGCCACCTACGATACCGATTACATCCTGGTGCAGGAGCCGGACCTCGCCGCGGCGCAACGGCAACTGGCGGCGTTCCTACGCCTGTAGCGAGGCCCGCATCAGGCTCCACACGCTGATCCGCGCGGCTCCCGACTCCTTCAATAGCTTGGCCAGCATCTCGACGGTGGTGCCCGTGGTCACCACATCGTCCAGGATGGCGACATGTCTGCCATCCACGGATCGCTTCACAGCGAATGCATCTTTCAAGTTCTTCTTGCGCTCCGTCGCGTCCAGTTTGGATTGAATCTCCGTCGCCCTCACGCGTTCGCAGACGTCGAGGCGCACGGGGACCTTCAGCCGCTTGCTCACCGGCTGCGCCAGTTCCACCGCTTGGTTGAAACCGCGCTCCTTGAGACGAGCGACATGCAGCGGCACGGGGACGATGCAGTCGGGCTTCTCGCCGCCGCCGGCTGCCAGGTATTCCGCCAGGAGTTCGCCGAGCAGGCGGCCCGTGGCGAGGTCGCCGTCGAACTTGAAGCGCTGGACGAGTTTGTCGAGCGGATACGCGTAGGCGAGAGGGCTCTTCGCCTCGTCCCAGGCGGGCGGCGATTTGAGGCAGTTACCGCAGAGGCCGACGTCAGCGTCCGGGGGCAGCGGCGCCGCGCAGCGGGGGCAGGGGTGGCGGTTCCAGGGCAGGTCTTCGAAGCAGGCCCCGCAGATGTCGAGGCCGCGGGCGCCCGGGTCGCCACAGAGGAGACAAGAAGGGGGGTAAAGGGCTTTAATTAGCCATTTGTAAACCATACGTCCGTTCTCAAGTTGACGGCCAGCCACTACACTGGCCCCCGCCCAGGACGACATTAGACAGCATTTACGAGGTCCCTATGTCCGCCGTGATGCCTGCCGAGACCGACGTTCGCAATGACTGGACGCTGCCGGAGGTCGAGGCGCTGTCCGCGCTGCCCTTCAACGACCTCCTGTTCCGCGCCCAGGCGGTGCACCGCCGCCACTTCGACCCGAACGCGGTGCAGGTCTCGACCCTGCTCTCCATCAAGACCGGCGCCTGCCCCGAGGACTGCAAGTACTGTCCCCAGAGCGCGCGCTACCACACCGGTGTGAAGGCCGAGAAGCTCATGCCGGTGGATGAGGTGGTGGCGAAGGCGAAGATCGCCCGCGAGGCAGGCGCCACGCGCTTCTGCATGGGCGCCGCTTACCGCAACCCCAAGGACAAGGACCTCGACCAGATCATCGGCATGATCCAGGGCGTGCGCGATCTCGGCATGGAGACCTGCGCGACGCTCGGCATGCTCACCCCGGCCCAGGCGCGGCGGCTCGCGGACGCGGGTCTCGACTACTACAACCACAACATCGACAGCTCGGAGGAGTACTACCGGGAGGTCATCTCCACCCGCAGCTTCCAGGATAGGCTCGACACGCTCGCGGCGGTGCGCGAGGCGGGCATGCACGTCTGCTGCGGCGGCATCCTCGGCATGGGCGAGAAGGCGGAGGACCGGGTGAAGATGTTGCACACGCTGGCGACGCTGCCGGAACATCCAGAGAGCGTGCCCATCAACCAGCTGGTGCAGGTGGAGGGCACGCCGCTGTTCGGCGCGGCGCATCTCGACCCCTTCGACTTCATCCGTGTCATCGCGGTGGCCCGCATCCTCATGCCCAAGGCCCACGTGCGGCTCTCCGCCGGCCGCACCGAGATGCACGACGAGATGCAGGCGCTGGCCTTCTTCGCCGGCGCGAACTCCATCTTCTACGGGGAGAAGCTGCTCACCACCGGTAACCCGGACATGGAGAAGGACCGGGCTCTCTTCGCCCGCCTCGGCATACACGCGGAGCCCCTGGAAGAGCGCGACGGCACGGTCCGACTCGACGTCACGGCGGATGAGCATGGACGCCGCGCAGCGACTTGACGCGCTGCTCGCCCCGGAACTCGAAGCGCTCAAGCAGAAATCCCTCTACCGCCTGCGCCGCATCCTGGACGGACCCCAGGGTCCACAGGTGCGGGTGGACGGGCAGGACTGCCTCAACTTCTCCAGCAACGATTACTTAGGGTTGGCGGCCCATCCGAAGCTCGCGGAAGCGGCGCGCCGCGGCCTCGAGGACTACGGCACCGGTAGCGGCGCGGCCCACCTCGTCACCGGCCACAGCCGCGCCCACCACGCTTTCGAGGAGGAGCTGGCGGCCTTCACCGGCCGGCCCCGGGCGCTGCTCTTCTCCAGCGGCTATCTCGCCAACCTCGCCGTCGCCTCCGGGCTCCTCAAGCGCGGCGACCGGGTGCTGGAGGATCACCTCAACCACGCCTCGCTGCTGGACGCAGGCCTGCTCTCGGGCGCCCGCTTCAGCCGCTACGAGCACGCGGACGTGGAGGCCCTGAAGCGGGATCTCGCGGTGATGACCGACAGGACCCTCGTCATGACCGACGGGGTGTTCAGCATGGACGGCGACATCGCGCCGCTCCCCAAGCTCGCCCGGGCGGCAGGCGAAGCGGGTGCCTTCCTGATGGTGGACGACGCCCACGGCTTCGGCGTCCTGGGTAAGAGCGGCCGCGGCAGCCTCGAGCACCACGGCCTGGGCGCCGCCCAGGTGCCGATCCTGATGGCGACGCTCGGCAAGGCCTTGGGCAGCTTCGGCGCTTTCGTCACGGGCAGCGAGGCGCTGGTGGAGACCCTCATCCAGCGCGGCCGCACTTATATATATACGACCGCCTCACCGCCGGCTCTGGCCGAGGCGGGCCGGGCGGCGCTGAAACTCATCCAGGAGGAACCCGGCCGGCGCGAGCATCTGAAGACGCTCATCGCCCGCTTCCGCGGCGGCGCGACGCAACTCGGCCTGCGACTCCTGCCCTCCGAGACGCCGATCCAGCCGCTGCTCGTGGGCGAGGCGGAACACGCCCTCGCGTTCTCCCAGCGTCTGCGGGAGCGCGGCATCCTGGTCGTCGCCATCCGGCCGCCCACGGTGCCCGCCGGCACCGCGCGTCTGCGCATCACGCTCACCGCCGCGCATTCACAGGTGCAGGTGGATCGCCTACTGGATGCCCTGCGCGACTGCGTGTCATCTACATGAGTCCCGCTCTCCACACCGAGACGGCCGGCTCGGGCCTTGCGCTTTTCCTGCTGCACGGGTGGGGCCTGCATGGCGGCATCTGGGACGCGCTCGTGCCGGAACTGACGTCCCATTTCCGCGTGACCCGGGTGGACCTTCCCGGCCATGGCCGGAGCCGGTCGTCGCCGCTTTCTCCTGAGCTCGAAGAAGCGGCCCGGGCCGTGCTCGCCATAGCACCTCCTGAGGCTGTCTGGCTCGGCTGGTCACTCGGCGGGCTCCTCGCGATGCGCGCGGCCCTCGATGCGCCGTCAAGAGTCCGCGCGCTCGTGCTGACGAACGCCACGCCTCGTTTCACGGCCGCGCCTGATTGGACCCATGCCATGCCGCCCGAGACCCTCGCCGGGTTCGCCGCTGGCCTCGCCGCGGATTACCGTGGCACGCTGCAGCGCTTCCTGTCGCTGCAGGTGCAGGGGGATGAGGCGGCACGGGAGAGCTTGCGGCAGTTGCGGGAAAGCCTCTACGCCCACGGCGAACCGGACACAGCGGCCTTAGGCTTAGGCCTCGCACTCCTCGAGAACAGCGACCTGCGTAGCGAGCTCGCGTCGATCCGGCAGCCCACGCTCGTGATCATGGGCGGCTACGACCGGCTCACGCCACCCCGGGCGGGCGAACATCTTACCCACGCGATCCCAGGCGCCCGGACGCACCTCTTTCCGGGCAGTGGCCATGCGCCCTTCCTCTCCCATCCGCGGCAGTTCGCGGCGGCGGTCGTGGATTTCGTCCGGGGTCTCGCGGTGAAACCGCGAGCGGCGGCAGGGCGACCATGAAGGAGCGGGATGAGTTCACCCTGGATCGGGCGCTGGTGCGCCGTTCCTTCGAGCGGGCGGCGCCGAGCTACGATGCCTCCGCCGTGCTGCAGCGGGAAGTGGGCGCGCGGCTCCTGGAGCGCATGGAACTGACGACGCTCGCGCCGCAGCGCATCCTCGATCTCGGCTGCGGCAGCGGCCGGCCCACCCGGGAGCTCAGGCGTCGCTTTGCCGAGGCGGACGTACTAGGCCTCGATCTCGCGTTCGGCATGCTCAAGCTCGCGCGTCGCCGTCAGCCCTGGTGGCGGCCCGCACGTTTCGTCTGCGCGGAGGCGGCTCTGCTCCCGTTCAGCACGGCGAGCTTCGACCTCCTGTATGCGAACCTGGTGCTGCAGTGGTGCGAGGACCTGGACCCGCTCTTCCTGGAATGGCGGCGCGTGCTCAGGTCCCCGGGCCTGCTGCTCTTCTCGAGCTTCGGGCCCGACACCTTGAGGGAACTCCGCAGCGCCTGGAGCGGGGCGGACGGTTACAACCACGTGAACCGTTTCCTGGACATGCACGACATCGGCGACGCGCTCATCCGCGCCGGCTTCGTGGAACCGGTGATGGACGTGGAGCGGGTGACGCTCACCTATGCCGACGTGTTCGGGTTGATGCGGGACCTCAAGGGGATCGGCGCCCACAACGTCACCGCCGGTCGCGGCCGCGGGCTCACGGGGCGCGGCCGGCTCGCGGCCATGACCGCAGCCTACGAAGCATTCCGCCAGGACGGCCGTCTGCCGGCGACCTATGAGGTGGTCTATGGCACCGCCTGGGCGCCCAAGTTCATGCCGACGGCGGCCCTCCGGGCGAAGCCGGACACAGCCGCCGCGGGAGGCACGGAGCCGTGAGCGGCGGACATCTCAGGCAGGGCTGCTTCATCACCGGCACCGATACCGGCATCGGCAAGACGCGGGTGGCGGCGGGCTTGCTCCGCACCTTGGCGCGGCAGGGCAAGACGGTGGTAGGCATGAAGCCGGTGGCGAGCGGCGCCACCACGACCCGGGACGGCCTGCGCAACGACGACGCGCTGCTGCTGCAGGCGAGCGCCTCGATGAGCCGGGACTACGCGCTCGTGAATCCTTATTGCTTTGCGCCGGCGATCGCGCCGCATCTGGCCGCGGCGGAGGCGGGCGTGGAGATCCGCCTCGAGCCGATCCTGGATGCGTACCGGCAACTTTCTCATGGCGCGGAATTCGCGGTGGTGGAGGGCGTGGGTGGCTGGCAGGTGCCTCTCTCGGGCAGTCTCGCGTTGCCGGACCTGGCGCGCGCGCTGGAGCTCCCCGTGCTGCTGGTGGTGGGCATGAGGCTCGGTTGCCTGAACCACGCGCTCCTGACCGCCCGCGCCATCGAGGCGGGCGGCCTCGCGCTCGCCGGCTGGGTGGCGAACGAGATCGATCCCGGTTTCGAGCGATGCGAAGCGAACGTCGCGACGCTCGAGGCAATGCTCCCGGCACCGCTCCTCGGCCGCCTGTCCCACACGCCCGGTGCTCCGCCGGAGCGGTCCGCGGACGCGCTCGCCGCGGCGTGCGCGAAGCTCACCTCAGCGTAGCGAAAAAGCGGCAAATCTCCGGGAAAAACCCGCTGTCGCGGCGGCGCTCCGTTGCGCCGTTCGCGCGCCATGGGTTAGCATACGCCGCCGGATTTCATCGGCCCGGCGCCCACTTGTGGGCGCGTCCCGGGCGGGGTTTCCGGGCGTGTCGTCGACTGGGAGCGCCCTTGCCCATCGAGCCCGACGCCGCGAGGCAGCGCATCGTGATCGTGCCGAACCGCTCGATCACGGCGACGGGCTTGTGGTTCTTCTTCGCCGGGGCGGGCGCCGCGGCGCTGCCGGTGGCCCTGTGGTTCACGCTGCAGGGGTTCTGGCCGGTGCTGGGTTACGCGTTGCTGGAGCTCGGGCTGCTCGCCCTGTGTCTCCGGGCGTGCTGGCGGCACGGACGTTATGGGGAAACGATCCTGATCTGCGGTGACCGGTTGGTGGTGGAGAAAGGCGACGCGCACCATCGCGAACGCCAGGAATACAACCGCTACTGGGCGCAGTTGGTCGAGCAGGTGCCGGAATCGCGGTTGCACCCGCGGCGGCTCCTGATCCGTTCCCACGGACATGAATGCGAAGTAGGCGTGTGCCTCAACGAGGCGGAACGCGGGATTCTGAAACGGCGCCTGACCGAACTCATGCGGCCGGCGCCCTGAGCCGCAGCCGAGAGACAGCCAGCAGGAGTGACGAACGCATGGTCTTCCACACAATCAAGAAAGCGGCGCTCGCCGCGGCCCTGACCGCCTCCCTCCTCGCCGGCAGCGCCGCCCGCGCCATGGACCTCAACCTCCCGGAGGGCGTGACGCCCGCGAGCCACGAGGTCTACGACCTGCACATGATGGTGTTCTGGGTCTGCGTCGGCATCGCGGTGGTGGTGTTCGGTGCGATGCTCATCGCCATCTTCCGTTTCCGCCGCGCCGCCGGCGCGAAGGCCGCCCAGTTCCACGAGAGCACCGCGGTCGAGATCGCCTGGACCATCGTGCCGGTGATCATCCTGGTGGCCATGGCCATCCCCGCCGCCAAGGTGCTGGTGCGCATGTCCGACGCCAGCGACCCGGACATGAGCGTCAAGATCGTCGGCTACCAGTGGAAGTGGCAGTACGACTACCTGCAGGAGGGCTTCAGTTTCTTCAGCATGCTGTCCCGCGACAGCGACGAGGCGAGCCAGCTGCATTCCGACGTCGATCCCAACACCGTCGCCAACTACCTGCGCGACGTCGACCACCCTCTGGTGGTGCCCACTGGCGAGAAGGTCCGCCTGCTCATCACCTCCGACGACGTGATCCACTCCTGGTGGATGCCGGATTTCGGCGGCAAGACCGACGCCATCCCCGGCTACATCAACCAGAGCTGGATCAAGGTGGAGAAGGCCGGCGTCTACCGCGGTGCTTGCGCCGAGCTGTGCGGACGCTGGCACGGTTTCATGCCCATCGTGGTGGTGGCGAAGGATCCGGCCGACTACCAGGGCTGGGTGAACGCGATGAAGGCCGCGAACGGACGCTACATCAGCCCCTACGATGGCAAGCCCGAGGACAACGGCGGGCCGGTGGCGTTCGACGCCGGGGCTCTCGGCGCCGTCATGAGTTCGGCCCAGGCGGCGACGCCCGCGGCCGCACCCGCCGCGGCTCCCGCGCCCAGCGCCGCTCCGGCCGCCGCGCCCGCCTGGGACATGGCGACGGCCATGGCGAAGGGCAAGCAGGTCTATGACCAGAACTGCGCCGCCTGCCACATGCCGGACGGCAAGGGCAACGCGGCGCTGGGCGCCAAGCCCATCGCCGGCAGCCCCATCGCGAACGGCCCGCTGGCCGCGCACATCGAGCGCGTGCTGAAGGGCAAAGGCGTGATGCCCGCCTGGGGCGGCATGCTGAACGACGCGGACCTCGCCGCCGTCATCACCTATGAGCGCAACGCCTTCGGCAACCACACCGGCACGCTGGTGAAGCCCGAGGACATCAAGGCCGCACGTTAAGGATCCCGGAGAAACAGCCCATGAGCAACGCCGCCGTCACCCACGAGCACCAGGCCGAACATCCGAGCGGCATCTGGCGCTGGATCACCACCACCAACCACAAGGACATCGGTACGCTGTACCTGGTGTTCAGCCTGCTGATGTTCTTCATCGGCGGCAGCTTCGCCATGGTGATCCGTGCCGAGCTCTTCAAGCCCGGCATGCAGGTGGTGCCCCCCGAGTTCTTCAACCAGATGACCACCATGCACGCGCTGGTCATGATCTTCGGCGCGATCATGCCGGCGTTCGTGGGGCTGGCGAACTGGATGGTGCCCATGATGATCGGCGCGCCGGACATGGCGCTGCCGCGCATGAACAACTGGAGCTTCTGGATACTGCCCTTCGCCTTCACCCTGCTGCTCAGCACGCTGTTCATGCCGGGCGGCGCCCCGGCCGGCGGCTGGACCATGTACCCGCCGCTGATGCTGCAGACCGGCACCGCCTTCCCGTTCGTGATCT
>DATIEQ010000087.1:0-4909 GCA_035455665.1 Gammaproteobacteria bacterium
AGACCCGAGCTATCCCGCCGAGGCGAACATCGTGCTCGCGCCGCACATCCAGCCGACGCTCGCCGTGCTGGTAAGATTGCGGCCGCTTTAGAACTCGGCTCACCGACAAGGAAGAGGGGCAGGGACGATGCTGAGAACCCTAGTCTGGATCATCGGATTCCTGCTGCTCACGGCGGTATTGATGTTCTTCACGGTGCGGCCCCTCGAGGCCGCCGCCTGCCCGAGATGTTTCGGACTGACCGAGCTCGCCTCCGGGGTCTATGGGGAGACCGGACTCTCGGACGAGGCACGCCAACATACTTTGCAGACCGTCGCGGCTGCCGAAGAGCGCGTGGGTCGTTTCTATGGCGGGCTGCAGCACGTGCCGCGTGTCTTGGCCTGCGCGACCCCGGGATGCTACCGGCGCATCGGCGGGAGCGGGACGCGGGTCGGTTCCGTGGGGACGTTCACCCTCATGGTGTCGCCGGAGGGCATGGACGTGGTGCTCATCTCCCATGAACTCTCGCACGTGGAACTGCACGGGCGTGTAGGGGTGCTCCACATGTCCGCGGGTGCCGTGCCCGCCTGGTTCGACGAAGGCGTGGCCGTGTTGGTGTCCGACGATCCCGTCTATCTCGCGCCACCTCGCAAGGGCATGGCGGACCGCTGTACGTCGGGCCCCACGCCCGACATGCCGGTGGAACCGGGCGAATGGCGCGATGCGCTGCAGCAGGAGGGGGAGGTCATGTATGCCCGCGCCGCCTGCCAGGTGGACCTGTGGATGATCTCGAAGGGCGGCCCGGCGGCCGTGCCGGCGCTGCTCGCGAAAGTCGCCGGCGGCGAGGATTTCGACGCCGTTTATAAGTAGGGTGTTTGAAGACAGGTTTTAAATATGGAAGCTAAGCTGGATCTCAAATCACCGATTCGAGCCCAGTGGTTGGTTGGGTATTTTGGTGGGCCTGGTAGGGCTCGAACCTACAACCAAGGGATTCACGTTACCCTGCTGTTTCCAGCAGGTGTGGACTATCTCTTCACCCGCGGCATCTGCCGGTAGGGTGCGGGACGCTCTAGCCTGTCATTAAGGGCGCTTGGAGCCCCCAGGTAGTCTCTGCACCTTCCGGCGGTGCCCCGCCGGCTTGGCTCAGGGTTGCCAGCGGCACTGAGGCCGGTGAGGGTTCCCTGAATTCATCCCGTTTTCATCCGCACCTTCCGCTGCGGCGTCACCTTCTCGATGAGTCCCCTGCTCTAACCATTGAGCTACAGGCCCATGCGGGGCTCATTGTACCTTCCCCCTGGAATAAAAAACGTCGATGCCCGGTCTCGTCCGTGTATTAGGGAACCAATACGTCCACATATACGTCCCCATAGGTAGAATACCCGCGCCCGAACAGGATATTCATCCGCAGATGCAAGCACCGCGCCGCCCCTTCTTCAAAGACTCCATGAGAGTGCTGCTCGCGCTGTGCCTTTCATGGTGGGTATTAACCGTAAGCGCCGCCACACCCGACCTGGACCTCAGCCAGTACCGCGGCAAGGTGGTGTATCTCGATTTCTGGGCGTCCTGGTGCAAGCCCTGCCGGCAATCGTTCCCCTGGATGAACCGGATGCAGGACAAGTACGGCGACCAGGGTCTGGTGATCATCGCGGTGGACGAAGACGAGGACCGGGCGGATGCCGATCGGTTCCTGAAGGAACTCCCGGCGAAGTTCCAGGTCCTATACGACTCACAAGGAAAACTGGCCGAAGAGTACAAGCTCATCGGCATGCCGAGTTCGTTCATCATCGACCGCGCCGGCGCGGTGCACAGCCGTCACGCGGGTTTCCACGAGAGCTCGCCGGCGGAATACGAAGCGGAAATCCAATCGTTGTTGCAATAGGCGCCCTGCGCCGAGAGGTGGGATCATGAGAGTGACGCTGCTGCTGGCGCTGTTGTGTGCCGGCGCCTTGCTTGAGGGTTGCACGAGCCTCGGGGTGGAGCCCTGGCAGCGCGGCATCCTGGCGAAGCCGGCCATGGCCTTGAACTGCGATCCCATGACGCAGGGCTTCGACGACCACATCTATTTCTCCAAGGAAGCCATCAGCGGCGGCCGCAGTTTCGCGGGCGGAGGTTGCGGATGCAACTGAAGCGCAAGCGTCGCAAGCTGCGGCGCACCCTGCTCGCCTCGAGCTGCGCGCTCCTCGGCACCACCCCGGCCGCCATGGCGGATCCGGGCGACTGGACCTTCGATTCGGGCCTGCTGTACTACAACGAAACGGACCGGGTGCGGGCCATCGAGCCCGCGTTCACCGCGAAGCGCGACTTCGGCGACGATACCTTCCTGACGAGCCACTACGTGGTGGACACCCTCACGGGCGCGACCCCCACGGGAGGCATGGCGTCCAGCAAGGGCGCCTCCACGACCGGCGCCTCCGGCAGCGTCACCTCCGGCGCCGGCCAACTCCCCACGGCTCCGTTCTCCGACTTGAGGCGCGCTGTGACCTTGACCTGGTCGCAGCCCTTCGCGGATGTCTGGCACTGGGACCTCGGCGCCGACTACTCGATCGAGCGCGACTTCCGCTCCGAAGGCGTGAACGTCCTGCTCGCCCGGGACTTCGACCGGCGCAACACCACCGTCTCGTTCGGGGCCTCCTATGAAGGCGATGATGTGTTCCCGCACGGCGGCGTCCAGGATCCCTTGAGCACAGTCGGGGGCGGCGGCACGGCGATCGCGAGCGACAAGAGCAAGACCCTCGAGGACGCACTCGTCGGTCTGACCCAAGTGATCAACGGCGCCTGGATCGTGGAGTTGAACTACTCCTACGGCTATTCGCACGGCTACCTGAACGATCCCTACAAGGTCGTGTCCGTCCTTAATACGCATTTGGGCGGCATTGCTCCGTTCTTTGGCTTCGGTCCGCCCATCGGGGATCCGCTGCAGGACATCTACGAGAACCGGCCCGGCGAGCGACGCGAGAAGGCCCTGTTCCTGCTGAACAAGGCGTATCTCGGCGGCTCCATCGTGGATTTCTCCTGGCGTTACGGCTGGGACGACTGGGGCATCCGTTCCCACACCTACGAGCTGCGTTACCGATGGCCCTTGGGTGACGCTTCCTACCTGCAGCCCCACCTGCGCTATTACCGGCAGACCCAGGCGGACTTCTACCAACGGGCGTTGCTCGACTCTGATACCGTGCCGACCTTCGTGAGCGCGGATTACCGTCTCGCCGCCATCACCGGCCGCACCCTCGGTATCGAGTGGGGCACCGAGGTCCAGTCGGGACACGATCTGCGATTGCGCTTCGAGCGCTACGTGCAGGGCGGCAAGGTGGACCCGCGGGTGCTCATCGGCACGCAGCTGGGCTTCGACTCTTTCCCGGAACTCACCGCGTACATCGCCCAGGTCAGCTACAGTTTCTGAGTGGCGGTAGACCTACCAGCAGGGCTCGAGCTCAGTCGGGAGGGTGCGCTCTGGCGCGCCCGGTTCCAGGCCATGGCCTGTCCCTGCGAAGTGCTGCTGGATACCGAGGATGAAGCCGCCGCCCGCCGCGGGGCCGAGGCGGTCGCCGGCGAAGCCTGGCGCATCGAGCGGACGTTCAGCCGCTACCGCGACGACAACATCGTCCACGCCATCAACCACGCAGCCGACAAGGCGGTACGCGTGGACGAGGAGACGGCGCGCCTCCTGGATTTCGCTGCGAAAGCCTTCGAACTCAGCGACGGACTGTTCGACATCACCTCCGGCGCGCTACGCCGGGTGTGGAAATTCGACGGCAGCGACCGGCTGCCCGAGCCTGCCTCCGTGCGCGAGGTGCTGAAGCTCGTGGGCTGGGGCAAGCTGCGCTGGCGGGCGCCGGAGATCTCCATGCCCGCGGGCCTGGAGATCGACTTCGGCGGTATCGGCAAGGAGTACGCCGTAGACCGGGCAGCGACCTTGGGCGCAGCCGCCGCAGGCGCACCGCTGCTGGTGAATTTCGGCGGCGACATCTACGCCACCGCTCTGCGCCGTGACGGCCAACCCTGGCAGGTGGCCATCGAGACCCTAGGCGGCGCGGCCCCGCCCAAGATCGAGCTCAAGCGCGGCGGCGTCACCACCAGCGGCGATGCACGCCGATATCTGCTCAAGGACGGTGTGCGCTACGGTCACATCCTCGATCCGCGCAACGGCTGGCCGGTGAAGGACGCACCCCGCTCGGTGACGGTGCTGGAGGCGAACTGCACCCAGGCGGGGCTCCTCTCGACCCTGGCCATCCTGCAAGGCGCAGGCGCTGAGAAATTCCTCCAGAAGCATAAAGTGGCCCACTGGGTCATTCGTTAGGCAAAAGAAAAAGGCCGCGTTTGACGCGGCCTTTGTTCTTTCTTGGAGCCGTGAAGGCTTAAGAGTTCTCGTCGAGGAAACTCCGCAGTTGCTCGCTGCGGGACGGGTGGCGCAGCTTGCGCAGCGCCTTCGCCTCGATCTGGCGGATGCGCTCGCGGGTCACGTCGAACTGCTTGCCCACCTCTTCCAGGGTGTGGTCGGTGTTCATGTCGATGCCGAAGCGCATGCGCAGCACCTTGGCTTCGCGCGGCGTGAGGCTCGCCAGCACCGAGTGGGTGGCCTCGCGCAGGCCCTCGGCCGTGGCCGCTTCCACCGGCGAGGTCACCGAGGTGTCCTCGATGAAGTCCCCCAGGTGGGAGTCCTCGTCGTCGCCGATGGGCGTCTCCATGGAGATCGGTTCCTTGGCGATCTTGAGCACCTTGCGGACCTTGTCCTCGGGCATCTCCATGCGCACCGCCAGCTCCTCCGGGGTGGCCTCGCGGCCCATCTCCTGGAGCATCTGGCGGCTGATGCGGTTCAGCTTGTTGATGGTCTCGATCATGTGCACCGGGATGCGGATGGTGCGCGCCTGGTCCGCGATGGAGCGGGTGATGGCCTGGCGGATCCACCAGGTGGCGTAGGTCGAGAACTTGTAG
>DATIEQ010000088.1:0-3641 GCA_035455665.1 Gammaproteobacteria bacterium
TGCGGTCCTGCGCGTGCAGGGCCACGGCGCGCCCGGCCACGAGGTCGAGCGCCTGCCAGTCGGCGCTGAAACCCGCGAAGCCCGTGTGGGCGAAATCCTCCAGCGCCTCCACGAGCGCGCGGATCAGCGCGGCGGCGAGCCGGTTGCGCTCCGGGGGCGTGCCTTGGGCGAGCGTGGCGAGATCCATCCAGGGCTGGTCTATATCGGAAGCCGCGGCGGCGGGCATGCGCACGTTGACGCCGAGGCCGATGACGGCGCGGGTGGCCAAGGGCGGTTCGCCCTCGATGTCCACCAACACGCCGCCGAGCTTCTTGCCCGCGGCCATGAGGTCGTTGGGCCATTTGATGCTGACGTCCGGGAGACCTAAGCCCTTGAGCGCGCGCACCGCGGCGATGGCGGTCACCATGCCCAGCGCGGTGAAGCCCGGCGGCCATTCGTCGAAGCGCCAGGCGAGGGACATATAGAGGTTGGCGCCGAAGGGCGAGACCCAGCCGCGCCCGCGCCGGCCGCGGCCGGCGGACTGGAACTCCGCGAGGCAGACGGCGGGCTCGCCGGGATTGCGGCTGAGCCAGCTGTTGGTGGAGTCCACCTGGTCCAGCACCGTCAGGCCTCCGAGCTTCTCACGGCAGGCGGCGGGCAGGGCTTCCCGGATGCGCGCGGCGTCCAGGAGCTCCAAGGGCTCCGCCAGGCGGTAGCCGCGGCCCGGCACCCGGAACACCGTGAGGCCGAGCTTCTCCATGGCCCGCACCTTCTTCCACACGGCGGCGCGGGTCACGCCCAGGGACTGGGCGACCACTTCGCCCGAATGGAAACGCCCGTCCGCGAGGACGTGCAGGAGAGCGTGGGTGCGGTCCGCCGAGACGCTCATGCAGCTAAGGTCTAGCGGCGGCGCAGCAGCATGGCGCGCTCGAACCGGTTCTCCTTGCCGGCGAAGAGACGCTGCATGTTGCTGCGGTGGGTGTAGAGGATGAAGCAGGCCATGGCGAGGGCGAAGGCGAAGAGCGGCGCCGTGGCGCCGACGCGGATCAGGGTGAAGAGCGCCACGCCGAACACCGAGAGCACGGTGGAGAGGCCCACGTAACCCGTGAGCATGAGGGTCGTGGCGAAGACCAGGAGCCCGGGCACGAGCGCGAGAGGCTCGAGCACCGCGAGCACACCTAAGAAGGTGGCCGCGCCCTTGCCGCCGCGGAAACCGTAGAACACCGGGAACACGTGGCCGAGCATGGCGAGCGCGCCGCACAGGGCCGGCGTCCAGGCGGCGTAGGCCTCGGGGCCGAAAGGCAGCGGCAGGACCGGCACCAGCCCCGCGGCCAGCACGCCCTTGCCCACGTCGATGAGCATCACCCAGGCGGCGAAGACCTTGCCCTGGGTGCGCAGCGCATTGGTGCCGCCCGCATTGCCGCTCCCCTGGGTGCGGATATCCACCCCCCCGTGGAGGCGGCCCACCAGCAGGCTACCCATGAGGGAGCCCAGGAGGTAGGCCAGGAGGCAGCGGAGACCTAAGGCAAGCATGGGTGATCCCGTGGTTTACAACTGGCTGGGAGGCCATTCTAGCAGTGGGTTTACAGGGCTCAGGGGCCTGAAATCAGGGGGGCTTGATTTACGTTATGTTATATAACATAATATTTAGCATCCGAATCCATCGCATACGGCGTAATAGGCACCATGGCCAAGGACACCGACCTCATGAAAGCGATCTTCATGGACCTGCGCCGGATCATGCGCGCCATGGACGTGTATAGCCGCCAGCTGTCCAACAGCCACGGCCTTACGGGCCCGCAGATGCTGTGCCTGCGCGAAGTCTCCGAGCGCGGCTCCCTGACGACAGGCGACCTGGCCCGGGCGATCGCCCTCTCCCCCGCCACCCTGACCGGCATCCTCGACCGCCTCGAGATGCGCGGCCTCGTGAGCCGCGAGCGGCGCCCCGAGGACAAGCGGCGCGTGCTGGTCTCGCTCACGGCCATGGGCAAGGAGATGTCCCAGGAGCTGCCCTCTCCCATGCAGGAACGCTTCGGCTCCAAGCTCGCGGCGCTGCCCGCCGAAGAGCAGGCGGTGATCCGCCGCGCCCTCGACAAGATGGCGGACATGATGGAGACGGACATCAAGCTACCCCGGAAGAAGGATTAGTTCCGGTAAGCTATGCCCCGTCGCAGGGTGGGGTAGCAAAAGAATGAAGATCCCCTTGTTGGTAAATCCCGGCGCGGGCAAGGGGCTGGGCCGCGAGATGGGCCCGGCCATCGCCCGCTACCTGCGCGAACTCGGTCTCCCTCCCCAGGTACACAACAGCAACGGCCCCGGCCACGTGCAGGCGCTCATGGGCCAGGTGCTGGCCGAGAAGCCGCGCCTGGTGGTGGTGGCCGGCGGCGACGGCACGGTGCACGAAGCGGTGAACGGCTGGCTCAAGGCCGGCGGCGGCGCGCCGCTGGCGGTGGTGCCGGTGGGCAGCGGCAACGACTTCGTGAAGATGCTGGACGCGAGCCACGACTGGCGCGAGTCCTGCTGGCGGGCCGCCCGCGGCGAGACGCGGCGCGTGGACGTGGGCCGCTGCAACGACTACTACTTCGCGAACGGATTGGGGATAGGCTTCGACGCCCAGGTGGCGGTGGAGGCGAACGGCATCCGCTGGGTCGGGGGCAACGCCGTCTACGGCGTGGCGCTGGCCAAGACCCTGCTGCTGCGCCACGCGACGCCCACCGTGTGCGTGCAGCACGACGGGGAATCTTTCGAGACGGACATCACCCTGCTCACGGTCAACAACGGGCGCGTGGAAGGCGGGTCCTTCATCATGGCCCCGGACGCAGAGATCGACGACGGGCTCTTCGACGTGGTGGTGGCCGCGGGCATGGGGCGCTTCGGGATCCTGGGCCTCGTGCCGCAGGTACTGAAGGGCGAACACCTGGATCACCCTAAGGTGACCACCTTCCGCACGGCGAAGCTCACGGTGGAATCGGACCGGGGCCTGCCCATCCACGCGGATGGGGAGCTGACCTATAGCGGTGCCACCAAGCTCGAGATCGAATTGCTGCCTAAACGGTTAGAAGTGATCATTTAGGCTGCTTCGCGCCGCGTAACGTCCCAAGGTAGATCGCGACGAGCGTGATGACCGCGCCCGCCAGTTCCGCGGCGCTGAACTGCCGGCCGAAGAACGCCCCGTCCCAGATGAATGCGCAGGCCGGCTGCAACAAGAGCACCAGCCCCACCTGCGAGGCGCCCACCTTGTGCATGCTGTTGGAGATCAACACCCACCCGAGCACTTGCGGCACCAGGCCGTAAAGCGCCAGCCAGCCGGCGTCCTGCCAGCTGGGGATGGCGAAGGACCCGCCCTCTGCCTCCAGCGTCACGGCCAGCATGGCGGCGGTGGCGAGCGAGATGATGGTGATGGTGCCGTAGGAAGAACCGGCCTGGGCGGCGCCGCGCAAGCTGCGCAGCACCAGCAGATAGCCGGCGTAACAGACCGCCGATACCAGGGCCAGCACCACGCCGCGGTGGTAGAGCGGTGGCAGGTGCGTCCAATCCGCCCCCACCAGCAACACCAGCCCGGCCATGGCCATGAAGATGGCCAGCCATTGCGGCAGCGTGAGCCGCTCTTTGAAGAACAGCACCCCGACGGCCGCCAGCACGAAGACCTGGAAGTTCGCCAG
>DATIEQ010000089.1:0-2418 GCA_035455665.1 Gammaproteobacteria bacterium
GGGCACCGGCCTGTTGTTCCTGGTGTTCTCCAGGCCCATCCGCAAGCTCATCGGCGGCGCGGAATAAAACTCAAGAAGCGGAGACGGCACAGGATGTGCCGGACCTAGAACAAGTCAATATCGCTCGATTATCAAAGCGGCCAGTCCGGACCTGCGCCGGACTGGCCGTGCAAGAAAAAGCCAGGGAAGGATTTTTCGGGTCTATTAGGCAGGAACAGCTGTCACTTCTGTGACAGCTGTTCCGTCCACCGGTAGAGGAAATACACCAGCGCCGCGAAGCCGAGGCCGCCGAGGAACAGCGACGGGGTGTAGAAGCCGTCGCCCATGAGGCCGATGGGCCAGGGGTTGTTGGCGAAGACCACGAGCGCGGTGAACACCACGCCGAGCACGCTCTCACCCACGATCAGGCCCGAGGCCAAGAGCACGCCGAGCTGTTTGGTGGCCTCCGCCTTCGGCCCCCGGTCCGCCCGTTTCTCGAACCACCAGCCCACGAGCGCGCCCACGGTGATCATGAGCGTGGATTGGGTGGGCAGGTAGATGCCGAGGCCCACCGCGAGCGGCGGCAGGCGCACCGACTTGGTGGTCTTGGAGAGCACGAAGTCCAGGAGGATGATGGCGGCGCCGATACCGGCACCACAGCCCATCAATATCCATTTCTCCACGTCGTACTGGATCACGCCCTGGCCCAGGGCGGAGATGAGACCCGCCTGGGGCGCCGGCAGGGCGTGGGCGCCTGCGCCGGGCGCGCCCAGGAAGCCGTAAGCCTTGTTCACGAGATCCAGCACCGGCGGGATGACCACCGCGCCGGCCAGCACGCCGATGACCAGCGCCCACTGCTGCTTCGCCGGGGTCGCGTCCACCAGCTGGCCGGTCTTCAGGTCCTGCAGGTTGTTGTTGGCGATGGCCGCCACGCAGAACACGATGGCCGTGACGAACAGCGAGTAGGCGACCAGCGCCTTGCCCATCTCCGGCGGCAGCGAGGACTGCACCGTCGCCACCAGGAAGAGCGCGGTGATCGCGACCACCAGGATGCCGATGCCCGACAGAGGACTGTTCGATGCGCCGATCAGCCCCGCCATGTAGCCGCAGACCGTGGAGACCAGGAAGCCGATGACCACCACGATGAAGATGCCGCCGACGGTCAGGAGCAGGGCGTGGTCGCCCAAGCCCGCGCCGGTGGCGAAGTTCCACAGCAGCCAGCAGATGGGCAGGATGCAGAGCAGCGACACCATGGCCACCTGGTCCACGGGGATGTCGAGCTCGGTGCGGGCGAGGGTGTCGCCCTTGCCGGCCTTGCGCGCCTTGGAGGAGGCCATTGCGCCCTTGAGGCCGCCGATGACGGGTTTGACGAGCTTGAACAGCGTCCAGATGGCGGACACGGCGATGGTGCCGGCGCCCACGAAGCGCACGTAGTGGCTCCAGGTGCTGAGCGCCACGCCCCCGACCTCGCCGGCGGCGGGATGCAGGGCCGAGTAGTGCGGCACGCCCCAGACCCAGCCGATGATGGCGCCCACGAACATGGCGATGCCGACGGTGATGCCGACCAGGTGGCCGATGCCGAACAGCGCCAGCGAGAGCTGGAAGTCGAAGCCGCTCACCGGGCTCTGCTCGTCCTTGCCGAGCCGGAAGTTGGCCACCACGTCGCCCAGGAAGAGCCGCGACTGCACCACCACCAGGAACAGCGCCGAGGCCAGCGACCCGGCGATCACGGCCTTCAAGCCCTTGCCGCCGGATTCGATCGAATCCTTGTCCTGGGCGGAGCTCGAACCCACCTTGATGACTTCCGCGCAGGCGGTGCCTTCGGGATATGGCAGGTCGGAATCGGTCACGAGGGCGCGGCGCAGGGGGATGGAATACATCACGCCCAAGATGCCGCCGGTGGCGCAGACGGCGACCGATTGCCAGAACGGGAAGCCGGTCCACCAGCCGATCATCACGAAGCCGGGCAGCACGAAGATGATGGAGGAGAGCGTGCCGGCCGCCGAGGCGATGGTCTGCACGATGTTGTTCTCCTGCGCGCTGGAGCTGCCGAGCCAGCGCAGCAGCGCCATGGAGATGACCACGGCGGGGATGGAAGTGGAGAAGGTGAGGCCCGCCTTGAGGCCGAAGTAGACGTTGGCGGCGGTGAAGATCACGCACAGCACGACGCCGATGAGGATGCCGCGGAGCGTGATTTCCTTGAGCGGCAGGGAGCCGCCGGAGGCCACTTTGTTCATGAGGGGGTACCCCTTGCCGGGCGGGGCGCCGGGCTTGGCGGGGTACCTTAACCCATCCGACCGGCGCTGTCTCGGTAACGCGCCGCTCTAGCGAGAGCCTGATAGATACAGTCGGATATCGGTGCGGCCTGCGGCCGCGGCTGTTCAAGAGATTTTCGACATCCCTGTCTGGTTCCGCCCCCTCCCGCGGGGGCGGACCCCT
>DATIEQ010000090.1:0-3809 GCA_035455665.1 Gammaproteobacteria bacterium
TTAATCGCCGCTCCAGCAATCCTGGGAGCAGTGGGGCAGGAACGGCCGGTGGAGTATGAGTACGACCGCGATACGACCGGCGATCATGATCAGCAGGGCTATCGCAAACTGAGCCCAAAGCGGGACCCTGATATTCGCATATCTCTTCAGGAGCCAGGCGCTCGAGGGGCAAGCGGCCACGCCGGACAGCATCGCAAACCAGCCGTTGGTTATCGGCCATGGCCCTTCGTGTATGAGAAGGACCAAGCCGCCTACGCCGGCCAGAAGCGCCCAGGCCCAGGCCACCATCAGTGCTAGGCCCAAGCCGATCATCCTCACGATCGCGATGAAGCTTGTTTGCAAGAACTCCACTCCCAGGATGTCGGCTGATAACCGGCAGCGGCCGTCCGGCTGGCTTCGATTCTAATCCAGCCGCGATATCCCAGCTGCGATAGTCGCGTGCCGTGAGTCTGTCATCTCCGGCTCTAGGGTCACGATATAGACCCGTTGTTCTTATCCACGATACTGGGCGCTGCCCTTCTACCAGGGAAATGATCGGGGACAGACCACGTTTATTTAAACAAAAAGTCCGGGGCTCTCTGTCCACTCACCGAACCCCCGCGCTTCGCCTCCCTATTTGCTCTGCATCCCGCTTGGCGGAGAGCCCAGCGCGCATGGCGCCCGGGCCTGGATGCCCCTGGTTTGACGGCCTGCGGCGGGTGGCGTAGGTTCTTCCGCACAGGGGTTTCATGACATTGGGGGTTTCTTATGCGTATTCGCATGTCCGTGCGGCTGGGTGCGTTCCTGGCCTTCTCACTCTCCTTCCTGACGCCGTCGTTCGCGGCCGGCATGCTGGTCGTGCACTCGACCCGCCACGACGTCTCGGCGCCGCTCAGGAACCTGACGGGTAGGGCCCCGGCCGCCGTCGCCGAGAAGCAGATGCACGAGCCGCGGTCCACCGGTCCCGCGCTCACCAGCGGGAAGGCCGACCCGGTGGCGCAGCAGCCCATCGGCTCGCTCGCCGGCGTGACCCAGGGCCTCAACTTCATGGGCCAGAGCGCCGACGACAACCGCGCGCTCCTGAACGGCATCGCCTACGTGCCGCCGGACACCAACGCCGCCGTGGGCGCGAAGCAGATCGTGCAGACGGTGAACGTGAGCATGGCGGTCTACGACAAGCGCACGGGCGCGCTGCAGCTGGGGCCCCAGCTGATCGGCGCCGTCTGGAGCGGCTTCGGCGGCCTGTGCGAGACCTCCAACGGCGGCGACCCGGTGGTGCTCTACGATCACCTGGCGAACCGCTGGATCATCAGCCAGTTGGGCTTCAACAACAGCTTCTCCGACAATTTCCAGTGCGTCGCGGTGTCCACCACCGCCGACGCCACCGGCAGCTACTACCGCTACGCCTTCCCCTTCGGCGCGCTGTTCAACGACTATCCCAAGTTCGGCGTCTGGCCGGACGCCTACTACTACTCGGCGAACATGTACGGCAGCAAGTTCCTGGGGGCGCTGGCCTGCGCGCTCGACAAGAACGCCATGCTCGCCGGCAAGCCGGTGGCCATGATCTGCTTCCAGAACGACCCGAGCGTCGCGAGCCTCTTGCCCGCCGACCTGGACGGCAAGACCCTGCCGCCCGCGGGCGAGCCGGAGCCCTTCGTGGGCATCGCCGACACCGGCCATCTCAACGTGTTCGGGTTCCACGCGGACTTCGCCAACCCGTCGAACTCCACGTTCACCGGCACGCAGATCGCCGTGGCGCCCTTCAGCGAGATCTGCGCCCGCGCGATCTCCCTCGCCTGCGTGCCCGAGCCCTCGCCGGGCGAGAACGTGGATGCTCTCTCCGACCGCCTCATGTTCCGCTTGGCCTACCGCAACCTCGGCGACCATGAGTCGCTCGTCGTGAACCACACGGTGGCGGGCGGGCCGCTGGCCGCGGTGCGCTGGTACGAGATCCGCAACCCCGCCGCGCCCTTCGTGTACCAGCAGGGCACGGTCTACGACCCGAGCGTGGATTACTGGCTGGGCAGCGCCGCCATGGACAAGACCGGCGACATCGCGCTCGGTTTCAGCGCCTCCGGCCAGAAGCTCTACCCGAGCGTCTACACGGTGGCCCGCGCGGCGGGCGACCCGCTCGGCACCATGAGCGGGCCGCTGGTCTTGAGCCCCGGCGGCGGCGTGCAGCTCAACAACTCCTTCAAGCGCTGGGGCGACTACAGCAGCATGTCGGTGGACCCGGCCGACGACTGCACTTTCTGGTTCGCCCAGGAGTACTACGACACGAGCGGCACCATCAAGTGGACGACCCGCATCGCCTCGTTCAAGTTCAACAACTGCAAGTAATAGGTCCTTGGAACCCATCCGAAGGGCCGCGTACGCGGCCCTTCGTCTTTCTACCAGGTGATGTAGAGGCCGAGGTAAGCGAGCGCGTGGCTCGCGCCGGCGATGCTGTGGCCCGCTGTGAAAATAAGATCCATCCCGGGCCTGAGCGTGTAGCCGCCGCCGGCGTCGAGCGCCGTGGAGCCCGCCGCGCCCTGGGTGTCGGCACCCTGGGAGTAGATCTCGCCGCCGAGATACAAGCCGTCGCTCAGCCGGCGTTGCAGGAGCCAGCCGCCGAAGAAGTTGTCCTTCGCGCCCGGCGCGTGGTTCAGGCCGTAACCCGCGCCGCCGTAGGTGGTCCATGGGCCCCAGCTCTTCCCTATCCACAGCGGGAATTGGTAATAGGCCTGGCCATTGCCGAGGCCGCGCCGCGCGCTGCCGGTCGGAAAGACCACGGCGGGGTAGATGGCGAACTCGGGCCGGTCGTCGGTCTCCTTCACGAAGCGCCACTTGGCCGCGACCCGGAGATCTCCCAGACCGAACTCCGAAGGCCCGCCGGCGGGGAGCTGATGCACGAAGCCGCCCTCCACGTTGAACTGCACCTCGGGCCAGAGGCCGTAGTTGAAGTCCATGGCCGGGCCCTGGATCGTGCTGCCGTCCGCCGCCCTGTCCAGCGCATAGAACGGGATGACCTCGTAATGCCGGTAGTCCACCGGATCCGGGTCGTCCGTGAGGAAGGGCGGACCGGCCGCCGCCAGGAGGGGCACGAGTGCGAGCAGGGAGGGCGCGAGACGGAGGAGACGCGTCATGGGCGCATTATCGCAATCCCGGGCGCGCCAGGCATATAGTATTTCCATGCCTAACGTGAAGCTCAACGAACAGCAGGCCGATTCCCTGGAATGCCGGCACCTCGACCAGGCCCATGAGGTGCATTACACCGAGCGGGTCTGCCCCGAGTGCGTGAAGCTCGGCGACAGCTGGGTCCACCTGCGCATCTGCATGGTCTGCGGCCACGTGGGGTCCGCGGCGTAGCCGCGGACGGGCGTACATGGCCCCATAAGGGAGTACGCCCTGGACTTCCCGCGGAGCAGGACGCGGAGCGGGAAGATGCGACAGCTCCAAGAACAAGCACGCCACGAAGCACTTCAAGGCGAGCGCCCACCCCATCGTCAAATCGATTCAACCTGGGAAGGCTAGAAGCGAAGCTTCTAGCGGGCATGCATGGACGCATGCCCTGTGCCGCGAGCGGAGCGTGATGCGTAGCGCTGCGGGGGCTTGGTGCTACGTCGACGAGACCTATTTGGAATAAAGCCATCTCATAAACTGCTGCGCTTGGCATGACTTTGTTGCGCGCCGGCTCGGAATCCTCACGTACTGTCGGAGTACGCTCCGGTTCCTCGCCGTCGCGCGCCTCGTCCTGCCGACGCTCGCGGCGTTTCTGAGATGGCTTTTTAGAAGCCGGATAGTAAGACCAGAGGGAACTAAACCAGCCCGCGCCGGGTCGTTTGCTGAGT
>DATIEQ010000091.1:0-2885 GCA_035455665.1 Gammaproteobacteria bacterium
CCGCTGGCCCGGACGTCTCGCCGCTCTGCAGGCGCTGGGCATCCAGGCCGGTTGGGCACAACCCATCCTCTCCGCCCGCGGCCGGGTACTCGGCACCTTCGCCGTCTATGCCCGCGCACCGGTGCGACCGTCAGCGGAGGATCGGGCGCTCATGGAACGCCTGACGCACATCACCCGCATCGCCCTGGAGAAATTCCAGGCGGAGCTCAGCCTCGAACGCATGGCGAACTACGACGTGCTAACCGGGCTGCCCAACCGCTCCCTGCTGCTGGACCGGCTGGACGGCGCACTGTTGCGCGCATCCAAGAGCGGCGGTAGCACGGCGCTGTTGCTCTTCAATCTGGACGGCATGAAGCAGGTCAACGACGCCTTAGGTTACGAGTTCGGTGACCGTTTCCTCAAGATACTCTCGGCGCGCCTCTGCGAGCACCTGCGGCAGCACCGCACCTTCGCGCGCGTGGGCGGCGACGAGTTCGGCGTGGTGCTGGAAGATCTGTTCGATCAGGCCCTCCTGCCCGAGACGGTGCAAGAACTGTTGGAACACATCACGGAGACCGTGGAGATCGACGGGCGCGAGATGTTCGTGACCGCGAGCTTAGGGATCAGCGTCGGCCCCCAGGACGGGAGCGATGCGGACACGCTCTTCAAGCGCGCGGACGCAGCCCTGCGCCGTGCCAAGCAGCAGGGGCGTAATGGCTTCCAGTTCTATACCGCGGATATGAATGCGAGCGCCGCCCGGCGGCTTGCCCTCACGCAGGAGCTGCGTTACGCCCTGGAGCGCGGCGAGTTCCACCTGCATTACCAGCCGCAGCTCGATCTGGCCGGACGCAAGATCCTCGGCGCCGAGGCCTTGTTGCGCTGGCAGTCCGCCGAGCATGGCTTGGTACCGCCCGTCGAGTTCATACCGCTCCTGGAAGAGACCGCGCTCATCATCCCGGTGGGAGAATGGGTGCTCGGACAAGCCTGCCAGGACATCGCCCGCCTCAGGCGGCTCGGGGTGCAGCCACCACACATCGCCGTGAACCTATCGGCGCGCCAGTTCCGTCAGCCGGACTTGGCAGAGCGTATCGAAGCCTTGCTGGAGAAATGGGAGGTGCCGGCGGAGGGGCTCACGCTGGAGATCACCGAGAGCCTCATCATGCAGGAGCCACAGGCTGCCGTGCAGGTGCTGCAGCGGCTGAAGGCGATCCAGCTACGCATCTCGCTGGATGATTTCGGGACGGGGTATTCCTCGCTCAGCATCCTCAAGACCTTCCCCATCGACGAACTCAAGATAGACAAATCCTTCGTGGATGGTGTCGCGGGATCCGCTGCCGATGCCGCCATCGTGGACGCCATCATCCGCATGGCGCACAGCCTAAACATGAAAGTGGTGGCCGAAGGCGTCGAGGCGCAGCCGCAGCTCGATTTCCTGGAGGCCCACGGCTGCGACCAAGTGCAGGGTTTCTTGATCGGCCAACCGGGCGATGTCGATGACCTACGTCCATTCCTCGCCACCGCACACGTCGCTGATTCACACGCGGCCGCATCGAGCGTCCAGGGCTGAATGCACGCGCGGGAGCGCTAGGCCCTCCCGGGACAAGCTGCTAACATGAGATGCGGGCGGCGCAGGCCGTCGCCCTCTCCGTGTGCCCCGTCCCAAGGCAGCCTCGAGCATGAAAAAAGTCCTGAAGATAACCGGTATCGTCATCGGCGTGGTGATCCTGGTCCTGATCCTGCTGGCCGCAGCCCTGCCGTTCCTGATCAACCCGAACCATTACAAGGACCAGATCGCGAAGGCGGTCAAGGACAAGACCGGCCGCGAGCTCAACATCGAGGGTGACATCAAGCTCTCCATCTTCCCTTGGCTCGGCGTGCAGATCGGACCCATGGAACTGTCCAACGCGCCGGGTTTCAAGGGCGCGCCGTTCGCCGCCATCAACGAGAGCGACGTGCACGTGCGCTTCTGGCCGCTGCTGCACGGCACGGTGGAGGTCGGCGAGGTGAAGCTGGACGGGCTCAACCTGGACCTGCAACGCAACGCCGAAGGGCGCGACAACTGGCAGGACATCAACGAGAAGCTCGCCCGCGGCTCATCCGCCTCGTCCTCGAGCGGCGGCGCCTCGGGCGCCACCCAGCTGAGCGTCGCCGGCGTCAGCGTCAGCAACAGCCAGGTGCGTTGGACCGACGCCGAGAAGCACCAGCAGTACACCATCAGCGACTTCAGCCTGAAACTGGGCGCGTTCGCCCCGGCGGAGCCGGTGAGTCTCACGACCGGCTTCGATTTCACCGCCACCAACCCGGCGCTCCAGGGCCATGCGGAATTCGACGGCACCCTGGTGGCGGACCTGGACCACAAGATCTACAGCGCCGACGACGCCAAGCTCGAACTGCAGGCGAAGGGCGACACGCTGCCGGGCGGCGAGACCCAGGCGGTACTGCATTGGAAGCACGCCGCTGCGAACCTCGACACCGGCAGCGTTGCGCTCAACGGCCTCGATCTCGGCGCCTACGGGCTGACCCTGCACCTCGAGGCGCAGGGCAAGGACATCCAGAAGGAGCCGAGCTTCGCGGGCTCCGTGAAGCTGGATGCCTTCTCGCCCCGCGACGTGCTGAAGGCGCTCGGCCACGCCGACCTCCTGAACACCCGCGACGCCGGCGCCTTCAAGCGTGCCGCCGCCGCGTTCGGTTTCGCGGCCACCCCATCCTCCGCCTCCGCGTCGGATGTGGATTTCACGCTGGACGACACGCATCTCACGGGCAAGGCGGCGGTCAAGGATTTCAAGACCCAGGCCCTGTCATTCGATCTGAACGTGGACAAGCTCGACGCCGACCGTTACCTGCCGCCGCCGCAGCCCGGCACGCCGGACAAGCCGCGCGAGGAGACCGACGTCAACAAGGTGGGC
>DATIEQ010000092.1:0-3072 GCA_035455665.1 Gammaproteobacteria bacterium
GCCGAATAATCTAGGATGACAATAAATATCGGTGAGGCTTTATGGTGGCTTTCTGCGAGAAACCGTGGTCTGGCGCGAGACGGCGCGCAAGACAAAACAAGACGTTTTGTCTCAGCAAGTTAGTGGATACGGGGATTTGGAGCGGGTGATGGGAATCGAACCCACGTTATCAGGTTGGGAACCTGAAGTTCTACCATTGAACTACACCCGCGCGGGAAGCTCATTCTAGCGGGGACCTCAGGCCTGTCAAACCACCCGCCCCGCAGCGCGGGGCTGCGGTAAAATAGCCATTCCCGCCACCCACTCGTCGAGCCCGCGTGCACATCCAACTCAACGGCACCGCCACCGATTTGCCCGACGCGCTCAGCGCCCGCGAACTCGTGGAACGGCTGGAGCTCGGCGGCAAGCGCATCGCTCTGGAAGTGAACGGCGAGATCCTGCCGCGCAGCGGCTACGACCGGCACCGCCTCAAGGACGGCGACCGGGTGGAGATCGTGCATGCCATCGGGGGCGGTTGAAGACATGAACACGGTCGCAAAAGAGAATCTGGAAAAATCCGACAGCTTCGTGGTGGCGGGCAAGACCTACCGCTCACGCCTCTTGATTGGCACCGGCAAGTACCAGAGCCACGAAGAGACGCGCCGCGCCGTGGAAGCGAGCGGCGCCGAGATCGTCACGGTCGCCATCCGCCGCAGCAACATCGGCCAGACGAAGGACGAGCCGAACCTGCTGGACGTGCTGCCCCCCACGCGATACACCATCCTCCCCAACACCGCCGGCTGCTACACCGCCGCCGATGCGGTGCGCACCTGCCGCCTGGCGCGTGAGCTCCTGGACGGCCGCGCCCTGGTGAAGCTGGAAGTGCTGGGGGACGAGAAGACGCTGTTCCCCGACGTGGGCGAGACCCTCAAGGCCGCCGAGACGTTGGTCAAGGACGGCTTCCAGGTGATGGTCTATACCAGCGACGACCCGCTCGTGGCCAAGCGCCTGGAAGAGATGGGTTGCGTGGCGGTGATGCCGCTCGGCGCGCCCATCGGCTCGGGACTCGGCATCCGCAACCCCTACAACATCCTCACCATCGTGGAGCAGGCGCAGGTGCCGATCCTGGTGGACGCGGGGGTAGGCACTGCCTCGGACGCCGCCGTCGCCATGGAACTCGGCTGCGACGGCGTGCTCATGAACACCGCCATCGCTCTCGCGAAAGACCCGGTGCTCATGGCCTCGGCCATGAAGAAGGCCGTGGAGGCGGGCCGCGAGGCCTACCGGGCCGGCCGCATCGCCAAGAAGCGCTTCGGATCGGCTTCTTCACCTCTCGACGGTCTCTTCTTCTGAAGCGCGTGGCGGCGACGGCTGAGCCACGTCGCATACGCAGCTTTGTCCTGAGACAAGGGCGGATGACCGCGGCCCAAAACCGGGCGTTAGATGGGCTGCTCCCCCGTTACGGCGCACCGGAGGGCGTGCTCGACCTCAGGCAGCTGTTCGGTCGCGAGGCGCGACGCACGCTCGAGATCGGCTTCGGCGACGGCGAGACCTTGATGGAACTCGCGCACCTGCACCCCGGCGAGGATTATCTCGGCATCGAGGTGCATCGGCCCGGTGTGGGCCGCCTGCTCATGGCGCTGGAGAGCGAGGGACTCGAGAACGTCCGCGTGCTCAATGCGGATGCGGTGCAGGTACTCGAGACGCGCCTGCCGGACGGCAGCCTGGACGCGCTGCTCACCTATTTCCCGGACCCCTGGCCCAAGAAACGCCATCACAAGCGTCGCCTGGTGCAGCCGGAGTTCACGGCACTCGCGGCGCGGAAACTGAAACCCGGCGGCCGCTGGCACCTGGCCACGGATTGGGAGGATTACGCCCTGCACATGCTCACGGTCCTCAGCGCTGCCCCCGGCTTCACGAACCTCTCGCCGACCGGCGACTGGGTGCCCCGGCCCCCGGAGCGCCCGGCCACCAAGTTCGAGCGCCGCGGCTTGAAGCTCGGCCACCGGGTCCGCGACCTGCTTTTCATGCGGCAGTAAGCCAGACTATTGCGGGCACAAGGCGCATCTTCTAGGCTGTGGACGCGGGCTTAACATAACCCCAGGATTCGATCCTCATGGCGGAAATCCAGGCTCACCGCTTCGGCGGGATGCTCGGCTGGACCGGGCGTCGCACCCTGTCCATCGGCGCCTATCTCCTGGACCTCACCAGCTTCGTGGTGCGGGCGTTCCAGGATTGGGGCCGCCACACGCGCCTCTTGAACCGCGCCACCCTGCAGACGCTCGTGGGTCAGATCATCTTCACCGGGGTGGACGCGCTGCCGGTGGTCACGCTGCTCGGCCTCGCGGTGGGCTTGAGCATCACCTCCCAGATCCTGGCCCTCGCCCAGGCGCTCGGCAGCGAAGCCGACGTGGCGGCGCTGCTCACCAACATCGTGGGCGTGGAGCTCTCCTCGCTGCTGACCGCCATCGTGCTCATCGGCCGCTCCGGCTCGGCCATCGCGGTCGATCTCGGCTCCATGAAGCTGCGCCGCGAGGTGGAGGGTTTGGAGCTCCTCGGCATCAACGTGAACGAGTTCTTCGTCACGCCGCGCATCATCGGCGCGGCGGTGGCGCAGTTCACCCTCGCCATCTACTTCGCCGCGATCGCACTCTTCGGCGGCGTGTTCCTGAACGGGCTCATCTTCTCCATGGAGAGCACCCAGCAGCTGCTGAAGCTCGCTGAGGCCCTGCGCCCGGAACAGCTCGCCGTGTTCGCCCTCAAGAACCTGCTGTTCGGCGCCACCATCGCCGGCACCGCCTGCTACCACGGCCTCAGGGTGCGCGCCTCCACCACCGAATTGCCGCAGCAGACCCAGCGGGCCATCGTCACGAGCCTGGTGCTGGTGTTCGCCGCGGACGGCCTCCTGGCCCTGGTGTCGCGTTGAACGCCGCCCCGCGCATCGAAACGGACGGGCTGCGCCCGCGCCGCGACGACGGCACCGGCTTCGAGCACCCCCTCTCCTACCGCGGCGGCGACGGGAAGGTGGTGTGCTTCGTGGGCCCGAACGGCGGCGGCAAGACCGCATACCTGCGCGTCCTCGCCGGCGTGGAT
>DATIEQ010000093.1:0-2761 GCA_035455665.1 Gammaproteobacteria bacterium
GACCACATGGTCGTCGCCCGCGGAGTTGAGCTGGTTGTAGTCCAGGCTCGAGCCCAGGAACAGGTGCGAGTAGCCGATGTCCACCTGGGAGTGCTCGCTAACGCGCCAGGTGGCGCCAAGCGAGATCCACCTGCGGTCGCCGTCCGGCAGGCGTGCAGTGCGGCTCGCATTGAGGTCGTTGGTGGTGGTGGCGGAGGCTGCCGTGGGGTCCGGCACGGGCGACTTGTCCAAAGCCACGCCGCTACGGAAGGTCCAGTCGTCGCTGTACTTGTAGTCCACGCCCACGGCGTAGCGGCTCACGTTGGAGAGACCTTCGTCCACGATCGCATCCTTGGTGCCGGCGTTAGCGAACTTGATGTCCAGCTTGTCGAAGCTGCCCCAACCCGCGTAGCTGTAGTCGGCCGTGATGGCCCACTTCTCGTCGATCTGGTGGAAGAAGCTCAGGGAGAAAAGCTGCGGTGAAGTGAAGTCTGCGGTGGCGCCCTGGGCTTGGAACTGCGGCTGGGTGGCGAATGCCGCCGGCACATTGGTGAAGGACGCATGACCGTCGAGCGTGTGTTTCACCCTCGAGCGGTAGGAAGCGCCGAAGCGTGTATCGCTGTTCACGTTCCACAGGCCGCCTAGGTTGAAACCGGTGCCCGTGCCCGAGGCTTGGGTCGAGAAGAAACCGTCGTGGCTCTGCGGCGTCAAGCCGAGCGCAGTACAGGTCGTGGGGTTCACCTGGCCGAAGCAGATCGCGCCGAAGTCCACGTCGTTGGTCAGCTTCACGTTCATGTACTGGTAGTCGAAGCCGAAGCCGAGCGAGAACTGGTCGTTCACCTTCCAGGCGAGGGTCGGGTTGTAATTCACCACGGACACGCTGCTGTAGATCGCCTGATAGCGGAATATGGAGTCACTGTCGTACTTGGTGGCGAGACCGAACGGCGTGTTCACGCCGAAACCGAAGGTCCACTGGTCGTTGATCGGCCGGGAGTAGTACACGAAGAACGGGCCGCCTTTCTTGCCCACGCTGCCGCCTTCGCCGCCGGACAAGGGCTGGCCGATGGCGTCCGTCGCGGACGTCTTGGAGAAGTCAGCGCCGAAGCGGATCAGGCTGTAGCCGCCCATGATCTCCGCGCCCGAGAGGTTGGAAAGACCTGCCGGGTTGTACCAGATGCTGGAGGCGTCTTCTGCGGCCGCGGCGCCGCCGGAGTGGGCGCGGCCGAGGCTGGTCACGCTTTGCTCAGTCAACTGGAAATTGGATGCGGAGCCGGTCACGGGGAGGAGGGCCGCCAGTGTGGTGACGGCGCCGGACAGGGTCCATAGGGCGAATTGCTTCTTATTCATCTGCACTCCCTCGAGAGGCCTCATATGGCGGGATGATTTAAGCACAGGCGGCCCGAAATTGTAAGCACCCACGGGGCTTAAGGGCCGGAATTCAAAGGGTATCTGAGGCGAAATCCGCGAGTCGCGAACGCTCGCCCCGCAACAAGGTCACGTGGCCCGAATGGCGCCAGTGCTTGAAGCGGTCCACTACGAAGGTGAGGCCGGATGTCGTCTCCGTGAGGTAAGGCGTGTCGATCTGAGAGATGTTCCCGATGCAGATCATCTTGGTCCCTGGACCGGCGCGGGTGATGAGCGCCTTGAGCTGCTTGGGCGTGAGGTTCTGAGCCTCGTCCACGATGATGTAGCGGTTCAGGAAGGTGCGGCCACGCATGAAGTTCATGGAACGTATCTTTATGCGGTTCCGCAACAAGTCGCCGGCGGCGGCGCGGCCCCATTCACCGCCTTCCCCGGACTGGGTGAGCACTTCCAGGTTGTCCATGAGCGCGCCCATCCATGGCGTCATCTTCTCCTCCTCGGTGCCGGGCAGGAAACCGATATCCTCGCCGAGCGGTACCGTGACGCGGGTCATGATGATCTCGCGGTAGCGATTCTGCTCCAGGGTCTGCGCCAGGCCCGCCGCGAGCGCCAACAGGGTCTTGCCGGTGCCGGCGGCGCCGAGCAAGGTGACGAAGTCGACGCCCGGGTCGAGCAACAGGTTGAGTGCAAAGTTCTGTTCGCGGTTGCGCGCGTTGATACCCCAGACCGTGTGGCGGATGCCGCGGTAATCGCGGGTCAACTCCAGTAAAGCGCCGCGCTCGTCGATGTCACGCACCAGCGCTTCGAAGTTGTCGCTGTCGCTGTACAGACACTGGTTGGAGTGCCAGTTCTTCACGTTCGGACCCTGGATGCGGTACCAGGTGCGGCCTTCCTGTTGCCAGGATTCCATGTTCTTGCTGTGCTTGTCCCAGAAGTCCTTCGGCAGCTCTTCCATGCCAGTGAACAGCAGGTCGAGGTCGTCCAGAGCCTTGTCGTTGAAATAGTCCTCGGCATGGATACCCACCACCGCGGCCTTGATCCGCAGGTTGATGTCCTTGGAGACCAGCGTCACCCGCATGTCGGGATGTTTCTGCTGCAATGCGAGGGTGGTGCCGAGGATGTAGTTGTCGGGCTTGTTACCCGGCAGGGATTCCGGCAGCAGCGTCGGGAGGGCTTCGGTCTGGAAGAACAGGCGCCCGCCGGTCACGGCAGCGCCTTTCGGGTTCTGCAGGTTCTGGATGACGATGCCGGCATCGATCTCGGTCTTGCTGACGTCGCGCATCATGTCGTCCAGGAAACGGCTCACCTGGCGGACATTGCGCGCCGCTTCCGACACACCCTTCTTGCCGGCATCCAATTCCTCCAGCACCACCATCGGCAGGTAGATGTCGTGCTCTTGGAATCGGAAGATGGCCGTGGG
>DATIEQ010000094.1:0-2406 GCA_035455665.1 Gammaproteobacteria bacterium
AGTGAGCAAGCAAAGCCGAAGGGCATCGGCAGGGATGCCGATGCCTTCACACGCGGCATCAGGGACGTGCCGTGTGTGAAGCTGCGCAGCGAGCGAAGCGCGCAGCTTTAGCCCGCTTCGGGCCGGCCTCCGGGGGCGCACTTTCTTTTCGCCCCTTTTCTTTGGGCGAGCAAAGAAAAGGGGCCCGTTGTGCGGGGCGGAACCCCGCCCTCTTGATAGCCCGCCGCCGGGGTCCGCTGTGCAGCAGCGAACGGGCCTACAGGGATGTAGGCCCTGGGCTTTCGAGCGGAGCGGGAAGCGTAGCTTGATAAGGCGCGGAAAACGCAGGGATGCAATCTCAATATTGGCGTTAGCTATGAACGCGTCTGAAGGTATCGTACTTATCGCGGGAGCTGTGTTGACCGATGTATCCCGGCGCCACCGCTTCGAGCGGCGTCGCCGCGATGCCGAGCACGCCCAAGCCGTCTTCGCCGCCGACGCTGTCCACGCTCAGGGAACGGAAGTTATCCAGGGAGAAGGGCTTGCCCGGCACCCATTCCAGCGTCGCCGCCTGCATCCAGGACGCCCAGCGCGGCAGGCCGACGATGAGGCGGCGCAGGCCGGCGAGCTGCGCCGTGTAGCGCACGAGTTCCATGAGCGTATACACCCGCGGGCCGCAGAGGGGGTAACGCCGGCCGAGACCCTGCCGTCCCTCCAAGCAGCGCAGGAAGGCTTCCGTCACGTCGCCCACGTACACCGGCGCGAAGCGCGCCTCCGGGCAGGCGAGCGGGAAGGCCAGCGGCAGGAGCTTGAGCAGGCCCGCGAAGCGGTTCAGGAAGCTGTCGCCGGGGCCGAAGATCACCGAGGGCTCGAACACCGTCGCCTCGAGGTCCCTGGCCGCGAGCACGAGCTCCGCCGCCCGGCCCTTGGTCCTGAGATAGAAGCTCGGGCCCTGCGGGTCCGCCTTGAGGGCGCTCATGTGCAGCAAGCGCTTCACGCCTGCCTGGCGGCAGGCCTCGACCACCGTCGCCGCGAGTTCCACGTGTGCCCGCTCGAAACCCTTGCCGCGGTGACCGCGCTCGTTGAGGATGCCGACCAGGTTCACCACCGCCTCGCAGCCGGCGAGATGGCGTACGAGCGCCGCGGGGTCGTAGACGTCCGTCTGCACCAGGCTCACGGTCGGCAGCACCAGGAGCGCGCGCCGGCGCGCCGCGTTGCGCGTCAGTACCTTCACGCGATGACCGCGCGAGGCGAGCCGCGCCGCGAGATGCCCGCCCACGAAACCGCCGCCGCCGAGGATGCAGACCTGCATCACGGCGCCTTCACCGCCACCGGTGCCGCGTCGGCTCCCGCGGCAGCCACCGAACCCAGGCGCACCGACAGCGGCTCGGGCTTGCCGTTCAGCCGCCAGTCGAAGATCACCGTATGGCCCAGCACCCGATGCACGTATTCACGGGTCTCGGTGTAGGGGATGGTGTCCACCCACACGTCCGCCGGCAGCGCCCCTGCGTCCGGCATCCAGTCCTCGACCTTCGCTGGCCCGGCGTTGTAGGCGGCGGTGGCCAGGGGCTCGCTGCCGCCGAAGCGCGCCAGCATGTCGCGCAGGTACATACCACCGACCGCCAGGTTGGTGACCGGGTCCATGAGTCCCTGCGCGTCGCCGAGCGTGAGGCCGAGGCGTGAGGCCACGTCGAGTCCCGTGCCCGGCATGAGCTGCATGAGGCCGCGGGCGCCGACGCGCGACACGGCGTTGGGACGGAACACGCTCTCGGCGCGGATCAGGCCGTAGACCCAGGAGAGGTCGAGCTTGAGTCGCTTCGCTTCCGGCACCAGCGTCTGCTCGAAGGCGATGGGGTAGGTGAGCGCGAGGTCCTGCCAGCAGCCGCCGCCGGCGAGCAGCGGGATCACCCGTGCGTGCCAGCCCCAGCGCTCCGCCAGCAGGGCCGCCTGGCAGCGGGCCGGGGTGGAGAGGCTCGCCGTGGCCGCCTGCCATTCCGCCTCCGCCTCGTCATAGAGGTCCGCGTGCACGAGCTCGCGGGCGCGGGTGAAACCGGGCCGCGCCTCCAGTTGCTCGATCACGTCCACTTCCGGTTTGCTCACCTGCTGGTTGATGACGTAGGGCAGGTGCGCGCGGTCCGCCGCGAGGAAAGCGTAGTAGTCGCCGCCGCGGGAGAGCTGGATGTAGTAGGCCGCCGCCTCGCTCTTGCGGCCGATGGCCTCGAGCGAGCGCGCCCGCCAGTAGCGCCACTCCGCGGAATCCTGCGACGCGCCCAGCCCCTGCATGTCGTGCAGCGCCTCGTGCCAGTCGCCGTCGCGTAGCGCGAGCCGCGTGCGCCATTCCTGCACCTCGGGGTCCACCCACTCGTGGAAGCGCCGCAGCTCGCCGCGCGCATCCGGCATCAGGTGCCAGGCCCGCTGCAGCACCAG
>DATIEQ010000095.1:0-3697 GCA_035455665.1 Gammaproteobacteria bacterium
TCTCGGCGTGCAGCGCCCGTTCCTGGGGTTCCGCGTAGGCGGATGAATCGATGCGGCCGCCGTAATCCTCTTTCTTCTGGTCCGCCTGGCGCAGGATGTTGGCGATGCGCTTGTTCGCGGCGGCGAGGTTCTTGGCGCCCGGCGTGTCCATGAACGACTCCACCGCCGCGAGGCGGCGCTGGAAGTCCAGCGGCCCGCGGGTGGCGACGCTCGCCACCGCCTCGAAGATGTCGGCGCGCCGGCCGGCTTCGAGTGAATAGGCCCGCAGCCGCTCGATCAGGAACTTCTCCACCTCGCCCGCGAGCGCCAGGTTCTTCTGCTGGCCGAGTTCCGCCACCGCGTCCCGCAGCATCGACCAGCGGACGTCGACCTTGCCTTCGACCGCGATGCGCACGATGCCGAGCCCCGCCCGCCGCAGTGCGAAGGGATCCTTCTCGCCGGTGGGTTTCTGGCCGATGGCGAAGATGCCGGTGAGCGTGTCGAGCTTGTCGGCGATGGCAAGCGTGCGGCCGGTGGGGGTCTCCGGCAGCCGGTCGCCGGCGAAGCGCGGCAGGTAATGCTCCTCGATGGCCGCGGCGACCTCCGGGTCCTCGCCGTTGGCGGCAGCGATGCGCTTGCCGATGCTGCCTTGCAGTTCCGGGAACTCGCCCACCAGGTCCGACAGCAGGTCACACTTGGCGAGTGTGGCGGCGCGCCGCGCCAGCATCGGATCGCCGCCCGTATGTCCTGCGACGGCTTCGGCGAGGTTCGACACCCGCCGGCGCTTGTCGCCATAGGAGCCGAGCTCCTTCTGGAAGATCATCTTGTCCAGTTCCGGCAGGCGCGCCTCGAGGCGTGCCTTGCTGTCCCGCTGCCAGAAGAACATGGCGTCGGTGAGACGCGGCACGATCACCCGCTCGTTGCCCCGCTGCACTTCAGCGGGCTTCAGGCTCTGGATGTTGCTGAGGGTGACGAAGTGGGGCAGGAGCCGGCCGCCCTTGTCGCGTAGCGGGAAGTAGCGTTGCTGGCCTTGCAGCACCGCGACGATCACCTCGTCCGGCAGGCTCAGGAACCCGGCGTCGAAGCCGCCGGTCACCGCGACCGGCCATTCCACCAGGGCGGCGACCTCCTGCAAGAGTGCGGGATCGAGCTGGGCAGTCCCGCCGAGGCGCTTCCCGGCCTGGGCGACCAGGGTCCCGATACGGGCCGCGAGGCTGCCCGCCCGATCCTCCACCAGCACCTTGCCGGTCTTCTCCAGCAGCCGGCGGTAGTCGGCGGGGCGCTTCACCGCGATCGCGGCCGGATGGTGGAAGCGGTGGCCGTAGGTCTTGTTGCCCGCCTTCACGCCCAGGAGCTCGGTCTTGAGGACCTTCTCCCCGAGCAGCAACAGCAGCCAGTGGACGGGGCGGACGAACTCCACCGTGCCCGCGCCCCAGCGCATGCGCTTCGCCACCGGCAGTTTTGCGAGCGCTTCCCGCAGGATGTCCGGCAATACTTCGGCGGCCGTGTCGCCGCTGACGTGGATCGTATAGGCGAGCCGTTCACCTTTGTCCGTCTGACGGCGTTCGAGTTTCTGCACGCCGACCCCGCAGGAGGCGGCGAAACCTTCCGCCGCCTTGGTGGGAAGGCCCTGGGCGTCGAAGGCGGCGGCGACCGCGGGCCCCAGACGCTCCTCCTCCCGGTCCGGCTGCTTGAGCCGCAACGCGGGTGCGTAGATGGCCAGGCGCCGCGGCGAGAAATACACCTCGTTCTTCGCCCCCGGCGGCAGCAGGTTCTCGCTCAGCGCCAGGGTCTCGAAGTTCTCGAGGAACGCATGCGCGAGACGCGGCAGGCTCTTCGGCGGCAGCTCCTCGGTGCCGATCTCGACCAGGAACGGCTGGGTATCGGACGTGGCGCGCGGGCTCATTTCTTCTTCTGCTTCAGGAGTGGGAACCCTAGGGCCTCCCGGGCGGCGAGATAGGCCTGGGCCACGGCGCGGGCGAGGGCCCGCACCCGGAGTATGTAGCGCTGCCGCTCGGTGACGGAGATGGCGCGGCGCGCGTCCAGCAGGTTGAAGCTGTGGGAGGCCTTCAGCACCTGCTCGTAGGCCGGTAGCGGCAGACCCTTCTCCAGGAGGCGCGTGCACTCCTTCTCGCAGGTGTCGAACCAGGCGAGCAGGCTCGCGGTGTCCGCCTCCTCGAAGTTGTACCTGGACTGTTCCACCTCGTTCTGGTGGTAGACGTCGCCGTAGCTGACCCGGCCCTGCGGTCCCTCGGCCCAGCTGAGCTGGAACACGCTCTCGACGCCCTGCAGGTACATGGCGAGGCGCTCGAGTCCGTAGGTGATCTCGCCGCTCACCGGCCGGCATTCGAGGCCGCCCACCTGCTGGAAGTAGGTGAACTGGGAGATCTCCATGCCGTTCAGCCACACCTCCCAGCCGAGGCCCCAGGCACCGAGCGTCGGGGATTCCCAGTTGTCCTCCACGAAGCGGATGTCGTGCACCTTGGGGTCGAGACCCAAGGCTTTCAGGGAGCCGAGGTACAGCTCCTGCAGGTCCTCGGGAGAGGGTTTGATGATCACCTGGTACTGGTAGTAGTGCTGCAGACGATTCGGGTTCTCGCCGTAGCGGCCGTCCGTGGGGCGGCGCGAGGGCTGCACGTAGGCGGCGGACCAGGGCTCGGGCCCGATGGCCCTAAGGAAGGTGGCCGGGTGGAAGGTGCCGGCGCCCATCTCCATGTCGTAGGGCTGGAGCAAGACGCAGCCGCGCTTCGACCAGTAGGTCTGCAGGCCCAGGATCAGCGCTTGGAAGGTCGCGGGTTTCTTGCTCGCCATGGCCCGGTTTTAGCTTGATTTATAGGGGGCTTAAGGCCCGCCCGCAGAGGCGGCCAGTATAGCGGCTTCAAACTGCTGCTTCACTTGAGGCCGTGTTGGATGGTTCAGCTGCCTTTTCAACGCACCATTTTGGTGCAAGCACTTTTGGATGAGATCAGGCCGTCGAGCAAGATTGTCGGGCTTTTCCGCATATCCGATGTTGGCATGCTTCCTGCTTAATCAGAGGCATCGATTTTCAATTCAACCTGGAGCCTGCCATGAGCACCAAGACCGGCAAAGACGTCCTCGACTTGATCGCCAAGGAAGGCGTGCGTTTCGTGGACTTCCGTTTCACCGACACCCGCGGCAAGGAGCAGCACGTGACCGTGCCGGCCCACACCGTGGACGACGCCTTGTTCGAGGACGGCAAGATGTTCGACGGCTCCTCCATCGCCGGCTGGAAGGGCATCAACGAGTCCGACATGATCCTCATGCCGGACGCCAGCACCGCCGTCGTCGACCCGTTCTTCGAGGAGAAGACCCTCGACCTGCGTTGCGACGTGATCGAACCCTCCACCATGCAGGGTTACGAGCGCGACCCGCGCTCGCTGGCGAAGCGCGCCGAGGCCTACCTCAAGTCCACCGGCATCGCCGACACCGCCTACTTCGGTCCGGAGAACGAGTTCTTCATCTTTGACGACATCCGCTGGGGCGCGGACATCAGCGGCGCGTTCTACAAGATCGACTCCACCGAGGCGGGCTGGAACTCGGAGCGCGCCTACGACGACGGGAACTTCGGCCACCGCCCCGGCATCAAGGGCGGCTATTTCCCGGTGCCGCCGGTGGACGCGCAGCAGGACATCCGTAGCGCCATGTGCGTGGCGCTCGAGGACATGGGCCTCAAGACCGAGGTGCACCACCACGAGGT
>DATIEQ010000096.1:0-2658 GCA_035455665.1 Gammaproteobacteria bacterium
CATCCAGCTTGCCGGCCGATTGCCTGATGATCTCAGGACCGGTGGTCAAGAGATGCGCGCGGGCGTTGCTGGCATTGTTGAACTGATCGGCGCGGAACCCGCTACGCTGCCCGACGATCCTGCGCGCTTCTTGCTCCACCCGTTCCAGGTCGGCGCCGGACACCTGCCCGGGCGTCCCTCCGGGCGCTTGATCCACCAGCACCACCTCCGCCCCCAAGGCAGCCATCATCTTCGCCCGCTCCACCGAATTGCCCCGCGACATGACCGCCACGAAGGGATAGCCCTGGGTGGCGCATACGATCGCAAGGCCGGTGCCCATGTTGCCGCTGGTCAGCTCCACCACCGTCTGGCCCGGGCGCAGCGAGCCGTCCGCCTCCGCATCCGCGATGATCTGCCGGGCGATGCGATCCTTCTTCGACAGGCCTGGATTGAAGTATTCCAGCTTGGCCAGGATGCGGCCCTCGAGGCCGCGCGTGAGACGGCTGAGCTCCACCAGGGGCGTGGCGCCTATCGCATCGACCACCGAAGGCAGAGTGATATCCGTACGGCGCATGACGGGCGTACCTCTATTTGGACGGAAAACAAGAGAACGAAAGAAGCTTCTATCGAGAGGGCTATTCGACGGTGACGGACTTGGCCAGATTGCGCGGTTTGTCCACGTCAGTCCCTCGCTTCAAAGCGGTGTGATAGGCCAAGAGCTGTACCGGGATCGCGTGCACGATGGGCGAGAGGTGGCCGGCATGGCGCGGGGTGCGGATGACGTGCACGCCCGCGCTCTCGGCGAAGTGGCTGTCCTGGTCGGCGAACACGAAGAGTTCCCCGCCCCGGGCGCGCACCTCCTGCATGTTGGATTTCACCTTCTCCAGGAGTGCGTCGTTGGGGGCGATCACCACCACCGGCATATCGCGGTCCACGAGCGCCAAGGGCCCATGCTTCAGCTCGCCCGCAGGATAGGCCTCGGCGTGGATGTAGGAGATCTCCTTGAGCTTCAAGGCGCCTTCGAGGGCGATGGGGTAATGCACGCCGCGCCCGAGGAACAGCGCGTGCTGCTTGGGCGCGAAAAGCTTTGCCCATTCGCTGATCTGAGGTTCGAGGTTGAGCGCGTGCTGTACGCTGCCCGGCAGGTGCCGCAGGCTCTCCATCAGTTCCCGCTCTTCCGCGGGGGTGAGCCGCCCGCGTAGTTTCCCCAGGGTCGCGGCGAGGGTGAACAGGGCCACGAGCTGGGTGGTGAAAGCCTTGGTGGAGGCGACGCCGATCTCGGCGCCAGCGCGGGTGTAGAAGACGAGCTCCGAGGCCCGCGGGATGGCGCTCTCCATCACGTTGCAGATGGAGAGGGTCTTGCCCTGCCCCAGGGACTTGGCGTGCTTCAGCGCTTCCATCGTGTCGAGCGTCTCGCCCGACTGGGAGATGGTGACCACGAGCTGCTTGGTATCCGGCACGGAGCGGCGGTAGCGGTACTCGCTCGCGATCTCGACCGAGACCGGCAGCCCGGCGAGCTCCTCGATCCAGTACTTGGCGGTGAGCCCCGCGTAGTAGCTCGTCCCGGCTGCCAGTACCAGGATCCCCTCTGCGTCCCGGAACACTCCGGCCGCCTGCTCGCCGAACAAGGCTGGCGTAAAGCCGTCGTCGATGACCGGCTCGACGGTGTCCGTCAGCGCCTTGGGCTGCTCGTGGATCTCCTTCTGCATGAAGTGCTCGTAGGGACCGAGCTCCATGGCCGCGAGCGAGGCCTCGCTGGTATGCACCTTGCGCTCGACCGGGCGGTCGTCCCGGTCCACGATGCTGACCTTGTCGCGGCGCAGCTCCACCACGTCGCCGTCCTCCAGGTAGATCACCTGGCGGGTCGCGGGCAGCACCGCGGAGACGTCCGAGGCGATGAAGTTCTCGCCCTTGCCGAGACCCACCAGCAGCGGGCAACCCATGCGCGCCGCCGTCACCACGTCGGGCGCCTTGAGGCAGACCACGCCGATGGCGTAGGCGCCCACGAGTTCGCGCGCCGTCTCGCGGGTGGCGCGGAAGAGATCGCCATGCTGCTTGAAGTGGTGGTGGATGAGGTGGGCGATCACCTCGGTGTCGGTCTGGGACTCGAATTGGTACCCCAGTTTCACGAGGCGCGCGCGCTGTTCCTCGTGGTTCTCGATGATGCCGTTGTGCACCACCGCGATCTCGTCCGTGGAGACGTGCGGGTGGGCGTTGGGCTCGGTGACGCCGCCGTGGGTGGCCCAGCGGGTATGACCGATGCCGATCAGGCCCGTGAGCTTCTCGGCCTGCACCCGGCCCTGCATCTCGGCCACGCGCCCGACGCTACGCACTCGTTGGATGCTGCCGTTCACCACCGCGATCCCGGCCGAATCGTAGCCTCGGTATTCCAGGCGCTGCAGCCCCTCCACGAGGATGGGAACCACATCCCGCTTAGCGACGGCGCCGACTATCCCGCACATTGATTCATGCCTTTCACTTCTTCTTGCTGGGGCGCTTCCACTCGGGCTTCGACTCCTGGCGCGCGCGGCCGATGGTGAGCTGGCCCGCCGGCGCGTCCCGGCTCACGGTGGAGCCTGCCGCCACGTAGGCGCCGGCGCCGACGGTGACGGGCGCGATGAGCGTCGTGTCCGAGCCCACGAAAGCGTCGTCCTCGATGACCGTGGTGTGCTTGTTGAC
>DATIEQ010000097.1:0-8093 GCA_035455665.1 Gammaproteobacteria bacterium
TGATCTGGCCCGGGGAGTTCATCCCTCTCGCGGAGGAGACCGGGCTCATCGTGCCGCTCGGGGAGTGGGTACTGCAGCAAGCCTGCCAGCAGGCGAAACTCTGGTACGAGGTGGCCAAGGGCAGGCCGTTCCACATGGCCGTGAACCTGTCGGTGCGGCAGTTCGGGATGAAGAACCTGGTGGAGGTGGTACGCGGCGCGCTCGATGCCTCCGGCCTGCCGCCGGAGGCGCTGCAGCTGGAGATCACCGAGAGTGTCATCATGCAGGACGTGGAGGCCAACATCCAGGTACTCGAAGGGTTGAAGATGCTGGGCGTGCGCATCGCATTGGACGACTTCGGTACCGGCCATTCCTCGCTGCTCTATCTCAAGCGCCTGCCCGTGGACGTGCTCAAGATCGACCGGGAATTCGTCGAGGTGATCCAGCGCAGCGAGTACGACGCGGCCATCGCCCATTCCATCATCGCCCTGGGGGAGAGCCTCAAGTTGCAGGTGATCGCCGAAGGCGTCGAGACGGTGCAGCAGATGGACAGTCTGTTGAAGCAGGGATGCCATACCATGCAGGGCTATCTGCTCAGTCCTCCCCTGGCCGGGGAGGAATGTGACCGGCTGCTGCGCGGGATGCCTGACTTGGAGGTTTAGAGACTTTTGATGACGAGCCGTCGGAAAGGGAGCATTCCGAACTATCCTTGGTCCATTGACTTGGTCCCACATGCCCGTAGGCATCGTCCAGCGGAGGGTGCAATGCCTAGTCGCACTAATGTTTCAGCCCCAAGCCAGGGGTTTGATTTGTGTACAAATTATAGCGTGACAGCGACGGCTTTATAACATAATGTAGTCCCCGCGCGAGTTGCCCCACGGCCCGCGCCCCTGGGAACCCAGCCAGGCTGTATGACCCCGTCCTAAAGGAAGAGCGAGAGCATGGCCAGCGTCATCGCCGAAAGCGCGCAGCAGGGCAAGAGCAACTTCGAGCAGCAGGTCCAGATCGCCCGCGTCAATGCCTTACGGCGGTTCGGGCGCTGGACGGATCTCGCGGTCATCGGCGCGGCCATCCTGGCCGCCGTCGGCTTCTGGGATGAGATCGACCACATTCCCATGCTCATCTGGCTCGGTTGCATCCTGACCGTGAGCGGGGTGCGCCTGATGCTCAGCTGGGGTGCGAGCGACGACATCAGTTCGCTCGAGACCGCATCACGCTGGCAGCGGCTGTTCCTGGGCCTGACCGCGCTGCTCGGTGTGGTCTGGGGCACGACCGGCTGGCTCATGTTCCATGCCGGCTCGTTACAGCATCAGGTCACGCTCATGGTGCTGTTGGTGGCCATGGCGGCGCTGCCCGCCACGATGCTGGCGGCAGACGTGATCTTCTATCTCGCCTACCTGATCCTGCTGTTCTCGCCGCTCGATGTGCGGCTCATCTTCGTCTCCGACTGGACCAGCCTGCTGATGGTGGCGATCAGCGTGGCCGTGGTGGTAACCCTCTGCCTCATCGCGCGTACCGAGCAGGAAGAGATCGCCGACAAGCTGCGGCTGCGGCTGTCCTTCGAGGGCGTCTCCGAAGAACTGGATAACGAGGTCAACACGCGCACCCGGCTCGAGACGCGCTTGCGGCGGGAAGAGGAACAGACGCGTCACAAGGACCTGCAGCTCTACGAGCTTACGCGCGATCCCAGCATCTCCACCGGCGACCTCCGCTCCGCACTCGAGGTCATCAGCGCCCGTTCCACCCAGGCCACCCAGTGCGCACGCATCAGCGTCTGGCTCATGAATTCCATCGGCACGGCCATGCGCTGCGTGCACATCTATGAGAACGGCAAGCACACCACCGAGACCCGCGCCAACATCGAGAAGGACGAGTGCCCCGAGCTCTTCGAGGAGCTGCAGCAGAGCCGCGCGGTGCCGATCCCGGATCTGCGCCGCGACATCCGTCTCGCCAAGGTCTGGCATTACTACTTCAAGCAGCACAACGTGGCCGCCTGCATGTTCGTGCCGTTCCGGCACGGCTACAAGGTGCGGGGCGTCGTGTTCCACGAATGGAGCGGCGAGAGCCGCCACTGGACCGCGGAGGAGATGAACTACGCGAGTGCGCTCGCGGATTTCATGGCGCTCGCCCTGTCCGCCGCCGATCGCCGCCAGGCGGAAGAGGAGATGCGGCGGCTCGCGAACTTCGACCACTTGACCGGCTTGCCGAACCGGGCGCTCTTCATGGATCGCATGGAGCAGGCGCTGGCTCGCGCGCGCCGCTCGCGGCATCCCCTCGCGCTGTTGTTCATCGACGTGGACCGTTTCAAGAGCGTGAACGACTCGCTCGGCCACAACGTGGGGGACCAGCTGCTGTACCAGATCGGCCAGCGTCTATTGGAATGCGTGCGTAGCTCGGACACTGTGGCCCGACTCGGCGGCGATGAGTTCACGGTCATTGTCGAGGACTGCAACGAGCCGCAGTCGGTCACACTCACCTGCGAGCGGATACTGACCTCGTTGTCGGAATCCATGCTGCTCGAGGGCACGGAAGTGAACCTCGGGTGCAGCATCGGCGTGAGCATGTATCCCACGGATGGAAGCACCGTCCAGTCCCTGTTACAGAACGCCGACAGCGCAATGTACAAGGCGAAAGAGCGGGGCCGCAACAACTACCAGTTCTTCACCCAGGACATGCACGCCAAGGCCATGAAGCGGCTCTCCAGCGAGAACGCGCTGCGCCGGGCCTTGAAGAACCAGGAGATGGTGCTGCATTACCAGCCGCAGTTCGACGTGCGCGACGGCGGCGTGGTGGGCGTCGAGGCCCTGGTCCGCTGGCAGGATCCTGAACTTGGTTTGGTGCCGCCGGGAGAATTCATAACCTTGGCGGAGGAGACCGGTCTCATCGTCCCGCTCGGCCAATGGGTGTTGGAGGAGGCGTGCCGTCAGGTGGGCGAATGGTACCGTCACGTCCGTGACCGCCGGCTGCACGTGGCCGTGAACCTCTCGGTGCGGCAGTTCACCATGCAGAACCTGCGCAAGGTGGTGGAGGACGCCCTCATCGCTTCGGGGCTGCCGCCCTCGGCGTTACAGTTCGAGATTACCGAGAGCCTCATCATGCAGGATGTGAAGGCCAGCATCCGCATCCTCGAAGATTTGAGGAGCCTCGGCGTGCGTATCGCGCTGGACGACTTCGGCACCGGTCATTCCTCGCTGATGTACATCAAGCACCTGCCGGTGGACATCATCAAGATCGACCGGGCCTTCGTCATGAACATCGCGACCAACGAATACGATGCAGCCATCGCGCGCACCATCCTCACGCTGGCCGACCGTCTCAAGTTCCGGGTGGTGGCGGAGGGGGTCGAGACTCCCGAGCAGATGCGCAGGCTCATGGACGAAGGCTGCCACCTGATGCAGGGTTTCCTGTTCAGCCCGCCACTGCCTGCGCCGGATTGCGACCGTCTATTACGCGGCGTGCCGGACCTCGAGATTTAAGCGGTATTGCTGAGACCGATAAAAAGGCCGGTGGCCTGAGCCACCGGCCTTCCTTTATCCCGATCGTACTGGGCCCGCTATCAGATGGCTGTGCGCCCTGGGAATTCGTCGACGTCGATGGCATCCCGCACCACCGCATAGGTCTCCCGGAGCAGCGTCGCTTCCTCCGCCGTGATGACCTGCTTCGCCAACGCAGCATCGATCAGCTTGAGATAGTTCGCCGGCATCAGGCGTTGCTTGAGCCCCTGTTGTAGCTTTTCTTCCACCGGTTCGGACGCCAGGGTCAGCTTCAGCGCGTTTTCCACCCGGCCCACGGGATCGCTAGGATCCTTGGAAGTGTAGGCATGGCGCGTCAGGCGATCACGGGCGTCCGACGGCACGAGCAGGATTTTTGCCACCGCATGGCCGAGCCGGTCTCCCGGCGGTGCATAGGGGCGGCCGAGGGGCAGGACCAGGACCCGCAGCAGCCAGCCCATAGGGCGTGAAGGGAAGTTGCGCAGGATCTCCTCGAGGCGGGTCTGCATGACGTACAGGGAGTCGCGGCAGGCCCATTCCACGAGCGGCAGGTCCGACTCCGGCCGCCCCTGGTCTTCGAAGTGTTTCAACGACGCCGATGCCAGGTACAGATGGCTCAAGATGTCGCCGAAGCGGGCCGAGAGCTTCTCACGCCGCTTCATCTCGCCACCGAGCATCAAGAGCGCCACGTCCGCCGTGAAGGTGAAGGCGGCGCTCATGCGCGAGAGCTGGCGGTAGTGACGGCGCACCGACCCCGTCGAGGGGGCGGAGACCAGCAGCGCACCCGTGAGCCCTAAGAACAGCGCGCGAGCCGCGTTGCTGACGGTGAAGCCGATGTGCGCGAAGAGGGCGCGGTCGAACTCGACCAGCGCCTTGACCTGATCGTCGCTGGACGCCGCTTCCATCTCCTTCAGCAGGTAGGGGTGGGCACGGATGGCGCCCTGGCCGAAGATGATCATGCTGCGGGTGAGGATGTTCGCGCCCTCGACGGTGATGCTCACCGGCACGGCCTGGTAGGCGCGGGCGAGGTAATTGCGCGGCCCGAGCATCACCCCGCGGCCGCCGTGCACATCCATGGCGTCGGCGAGCACCTGGCGCATGCCTTCGGTGCAGTGGTATTTCAGGATGGCGGAGAGCACCGAGGGTTTCTCGCCGCGGTCGAGTGCGCCCGCCGTCAGGCGCCGCGCCGCGTCCATGCGGTAGGTGGTGCCCGCGATGCGCGTCAGCGCTTCCTCGACGCCCTCGAACTTGCCCACCGGCACCCGAAATTGCTTGCGCAACCGCGCATAGGCGCCGGTCACGCGGCTCGTGTGCTTGCCGGCGCCGGTGCCGAGCGCAGGCAGCGAGATGGCGCGGCCCACGGCCAAGCAGTTCATCAGCATCATCCAGCCTTTGCCGATGTACTGCGTGCCGCCGATGAGGCATTCGAAGGGGATGAACACGTCTTTGCCGCGGGTCGGGCCGTTCATGAAGGAGGAATTCATCGGGTTATGGCGCGGCCCGATCTCCACCCCCGGCAGGTTCGTGGGGATGAGAGCGAGGGTGATACCCAGGTCTTCCTTGCTACCCAATAGATGGTCGGGGTCGTAGGCCTTGAACGCCACGCCGAGGACCGTCGCGATGGGGGCCAGGGTGATGTAGCGCTTGTCCCAGCTCACGCGGAAGCCGAGGGTCTCCTTGCCTTGATATATCTCTTTGCGGACGATGCCCGTATCCGGGAGCGCACCCGCGTCGGAACCCACATAGGGGCCTGTCAAGGCGAAACAAGGGATCTCCTCGGCGCGGGCGAGGCGCGGCAGGTAGTGGCTCTTCTGTTCCTCGGTGCCATAGTGCATGAGGAGCTCGCCGGGCCCGAGGGAGTTCGGCACCATCACCGATACCGCTGCGCTGGTGCTACGGGTACCGATCTTCATCACCACCGTCGAGTGGGCCAGCGCCGAGAAACCGAGGCCGCCGTATTGCTTCGGGATGATCATGCCGAAGTAGCGGTGTTTGCGGATGTGGGCCCAGGCGTCGGGAGGCAGGTCGTTCAACTCGTGGGTGATCTTCCAGTCGTCCAAGGACTTGCAGAATTCCTCCACGGGGCCGTCCAGGAAGGCCTGTTCCTCGTCGCTCAAGGCCGGCACGGGCGCGGCCAGGAGCTTCTTCCAGTCGGGACGGCCGGTGAAGAGGTCGGCGTCCCACCAGGTGTTGCCGGCGTCGATGGCGATGCGCTCGGTCTCCGAGATGGGCGGCAGCACCTTGCGGAACCAGCCGAAGATGTGGCGTGTCAGGAGCGCCCGGCGCACGGGCAGGAGGTTCATCGGGATCGCGATGACCAGGAAGACCACCCAGCCCACGGTCGGGACCTGGCGGCAGAGCCACCCGTCTGCCACGAGGGCCGCGGCCGAGGCGCCGGTCCAGAGCCACAAGGGGGCGGCGAAATAGGCGAGCGCCCAGAAGGCGGCCACGAGGGTCAGCACGAACACGAGCCCTGACATGCATGCTCCTTAAAGAGGGGTCTCGGACCGGTTAGCCGGCCTCAAGGCGCCCAGAATATCAAAAGCGACTTAGCCGCCGGCATCCAGCTCGAAACGCAGTGAGAAATCCACTGCCTGGACATGTTTGGTGAGCGCGCCCACGGAGATATAGTCCACGCCCGTGTCCGCGACCGCCCTGACCTGGGTCAGGTCGATGCCGCCGGAAGCCTCGAGCTTGGCGCGGCCCGCGGTGCGGCGTACCGCTTCGCGCATGCCCCCGAGGTCGAAGTTGTCCAGCAGCAGGATATCGGCGCCTGAGGCGAGCGCCTCCTCGAGTTCCTCGAGGTTCTCCACCTCCACCTCCACCGGCACCTGCACGCCGGTGGCGCGCGCTGCCTCCACCGCCGCGCGGATGCTGCCCACGGCCATGATGTGGTTCTCCTTGATGAGGATGCCGTCGTAGAGGCCCATACGATGGTTGCTCGCCCCGCCGCAGTGCACTGCGTACTTCTGCGCGCTACGCAGGCCCGGCAACGTCTTGCGCGTGTCCAGCGCCACGCTACGGGTTCCCTTGAGCACGTTGGCATAACGGCGTGCCGCGGTGGCGGTACCGGAGAGCATCTGCAGGAAGTTCAGGGCACTGCGTTCGCCGCTCAGCAGGCCGCGAGCGGGGCCCTCCAGGCGGCAGACCCGCTGGTCGCGCCGCAGGTCCGCACCGTCCTCCAGTTCCCAGTGGATCTGCACCCGGTCGTCGATCTGGCGGAAGACCTCCTCGAACCAGGCGGTGCCGCAGAGTACCGCGTCCTCCCTGGAGATCACGCGCCCGCGAGCCAACGTCGCTGCAGGGATGAGTGCCGCCGTGAGGTCGCCGTCGCCCATGTCTTCGGCGAGCGCGCGCTGCACCGTGGCCGGGATGTCGTTGGGCAGGGACGCAGGCATGGTCACGCCGTCGGAAGTCGAGTAGAGGACGGTCCCCATTATACGGGGCGCGGCTGCAGCGAAAAAGAAAGCCCGGCACGGCGGCCGGGCTGTCGCAGTCGTTCCTGCCTGCAGTTCAGAACGGCAGGTTATGCGCGGCTGACGCCATGCACAGGAGCATGGGGATGGAGAGCATGGTGTTGGTGCGGGAGGCCAGGGCGGCGACCTTGCGGGCCTTGGCCTTCTGCTCGTCCGTGGCGGAGACGATGCCGAGGATCTTCTTCTGGTTCGGCCAGATGAGCACCCAGACGTTGAACAGCATGATGGTGCCGAGCCAGGCGCCGACACCGATGGTCGTCACCTGCACGCCGCTCGCGCCTGCGAAGCCGAGGGTGAACGCTCCCACGAGCCAGCCTTCATACCAGAGGTAGAAAGCACCGGCGAGCCAGGTGACCGCGGCCGACATGCGGAACCAGAGCAGCGCCCGTGGGGCCACGTACTTGGAGATGCCGGCACCGCCGGGCCCGCCCTTGTCGGCAGCGGCCTCCGCCATGGCCGGGGTCTGCACGAAATTGAAGTAATACAGCAGCCCGATCCAGGTGATGCCGGCGAGGATGTGTATCCAGCGCACCAGGGTCAGCATATTGAACGGGCCGAAGCCCATCTTGATGAGGAAAGCCGCCGCGATGGCGAGCACGAACCCTAGGGTGAGCGTGCCTTTGATGCTGTTCAGGGGATTCATCGCATACTCCTGTTTTGAATTCTTGCCTGCAGGCCTGTGATGCCGCTGGGCCGTGATTACGTCCAATCGAGTCTCACAGGCGGGATGTCTTTTTAGTATAATCTTTCCTGCGGCCCGCGCATCATCTCGCCATGTCCAGCAATCGTCCCATGCCCATGCCGAGTTCCCCCTGTGTCGGGATTTGCACGCTGGACGATTCGGGCCACTGTCTGGGTTGCCGCCGCCACATCGACGAGATCGCGGCCTGGATGCGGCTCTCGATGGCGGAACGGCAGCGCATCCTCGAGGAATTGCCGCAGCGGGACGTGGGATCGGACATCACCTCATGAGAGCGACGGAGTCACGAACCATGCGAATCACCCTCAGCGTCCCCCTGGGTTTGCTCATCGCGGCCCTGCTTGCCCTCGCTGTGACCGGCTGCGCCTCCGACAAACCTATGCCCGGCTCGACGGTCGGCTCCTTCATGGACGATTCCTACCTCACCTCCGCGGTCAAGACCAAGCT
>DATIEQ010000098.1:0-18203 GCA_035455665.1 Gammaproteobacteria bacterium
GGCCTTGCGATCGTATGCGCCACCCAGGGCTATCCCTTCGTGGCGGTCATGTCGCGGGGCAATTCGGTGGAGCGGGCGAAGATGATGGCTGCTTTGGGGGCGGAGGTCGTGTTGGTGGATCAGGCCCCCGGTGGGACGCCCGGCCAAGTGTCCGGCGCCGACCTGGAACGGGTGGAGCAGGAAGCGCGCAGGATCGTCGAGCTGCGTCATGGGTTCCGCGCCGATCAGTTCAACAATGCTAGCAACGCCCGCGCGCATCTCTTGACCACCGGTCCTGAGATCATCAGGCAATCGGCCGGCAAGCTGGATGCGTTCTGCGATTTCGTCGGCAGCGGCGGCTCCTTCGCGGGCTGTGCGGCGGCGTTCAAGCGGCATAAGCCTGCGATCCAGTGCTTCATCGTCGAGCCGGCGGGCGCCGCAGTGCTGGCGGGGGAAGCGGCGAGCGCGCCGAACCATCGTATCCAGGGCGGCGGCTACTCGATGCCGGAACTGCCGCTGTTGGATCCGAGACACATCGATGGTTACCTGCAGGTGACCGACCAGGACGCTGCCCGGATGGCGCGCCGTCTGGCGAAAGAGGAAGGCATATTCGCAGGGTTCTCTTCGGGCGCGAACGTGGCAGCCGCGGTGCAGCTGCTGGAGAGCCGCTGCCGGGGGCAGACCGTGGCCGTGTTGATCAACGATTCCGCCTTGAAGTACCTGAGCACGGAGCTGTTCGGCTAAGGGCACCCCCGGGGCCACCGCCGCCCCCAGCCCCGCCCGCTCCTTCGCACCCCATCCGGACTCGTGCCCGGACCCGCGCCTATTGCACATCCGCGGCGGATGGGTTAACACATAGCACCACCAAAACCGGTGTGGTCTGCGATGGGAGCGAAGTCCATGAATAAAGGCGGGATGATCCTGATGGGCCTCTTGGCGATGGCGGCGGCCCTCGCGGCTGGCTGCTCCCCCGGCTCAGGCGATGCCTATGCCCTGCGCGGTACGCCGACCACCAACAGCGGCACCAGCAGCGGCAACTTCATCATCTCCGGTGAGCAGTGCCAATACGTCACCATGGTGGGCTTCTACTCATCGACCGTGGACGTGCAGAAACTGCCCTGCAAGGTCATCTCGGACGAGGCGGATGCGCTCGGCGACCTGCATACCCACGTGACCATCGAGATCACCACCCCCAAGGGCAAGCAGACCGCGAAGATCGACGGCACCACCGCCGGCATGATCGCGTCCCAGACCCCGGACTTGGGCTTCGCTTTCCCGCCGAACTGGGCGGTCTCGGCGCTCGCCCCGACCCTCACCCTGCGTAACGCCTACGCCGGTCCCGTGCAGGCGGTGGTCAAGATCCAGGGGGTGGAGTGCGCCATGACCATCAACAACGCGCCGGTCACCTGCGGCCTGTCCTACTGGTCGGACGGCGGTTTCTCCATCTGGGTGCCGGGCCTGCTGGTGAGCGCCGCCTATGCCCAATACGTGGTCGGCATGAACTTCGGCAAGAATCCCTCGGGCCAGTGGACGGTGGCGCGCCCGCCCGAAGGTTTCCCGCCTGATTTCACGGAAATACCCAGCAAATGATCCTGGGAAACCAGGGGCAAGACGGGAAGGGGCGGGCGACCGCCCCTTCTCTTTTCAGGCGCTACGCAGCCTGAGTACGGTGGCGGAGCTGCCGCGGCGCCCGTTGGGCTCGCGGCGCATCTCTTCGGCGGTGAACAGCGGCGGCCGGCGCCTGAGCAATTCCCAGTCGTTGTAGCGCAGCACCCGGTCGAGGTGCTGCAGGTTGTGCTGCACCGATTCCATGTACAGGTTGTCGCCGCGGAAATGCTTGGCTGCGTAGCGGTGGGCCCCGGAGAAGGTGCCGTCCAGCCGGTCGCGTAACGTCTTGGAGTAGAAATCCGGGGTCTTCTGCAGCAGGTCGCGGGGCGAGGAGTAGATCACCACGACCTGGCCGGAGGGTAGCGTGCGCCGCGCCATGCCGCCCATGACGAACTCGTCGTAGAGCCGGTCACGGCATTTCTCGAGATAACAGCGATCCGCCATCTGCGCGGTCAGGTCGGCGGTGCCGAGCAGGTGGCCGAGCCGGGTGTAGCGGTCGTCGCCCAGGCGCAGGTGGTTGATGTCCCGCTCGTAGCCGGTGAAGTGGATCATGCGGCTCGCCAGGTTGGCTTCGCTCGCCAGTCCCAGGGTGCCCAGGTAGTCGTTGAGGAAGCTGCCGCCGCGTCCCACGTGGGTGAGGGTGTACTCGGCGCCGTGGCGGTGACGCCGGTCGCGCACGCTGCGCAGGTAGCCGACGTCATGGTAGAGAGCGGTGATGATGCCGACCGCGGCGCGTTTCGCACCCAGGCGCTGCGATGGTTTATGGCTGCGTTCGTAGCCGTCCACGTGGCGGGCCAGGGCGAGGGTGACGTCCAGGCTGTGCTGCAGGTCGTGGTAGTTCGTCTCGCAGCCGTGGAAACGCGGGTCCTCGCCGCGCATCATGCGGGTGAAGTCGGTGAACGCTTTCTCGAGCGGTTTCAGAGCGGCGCGGGGATACAGGTTCCCGTAGATCTCGCGCACGGCCGCAGCCACCGCCTGAGGGTCGCTCACCCGGATGCGGTTGCTGACGTCGTAGTCGCTGCGGCGCTTATGGAAACTGCCCATGCTGCTCGTCGCCGTCCGCCTCTCGCGGGCGGTTGGCACCCCGTATCTCAATCACCAAGGCTGAGCATACGCAGAAATGTAACAAGGTCCAAGGAATGCATTATGTTAAAAATTAGATTGCTGGGCCTTGAAAATAAGGCTTGGGACGGGCTTCCCAGGAGGGGGAAGCCCCCGGCCGCCGCACGGCGCGCAGGGCAGAGGCAGGTGGGCCTTGAGGCCGTCTGTAATCCCATGCAAGGCCGTTAGAAAGCGCTGTCAGGCCTGAACACGGGTCAGCCGTGGCTCCCGGATGAGGCACTGAGGGCCCTCAGGGTAGGGTGAGTTCGGCGACCACCGGAGTATGGTCTGAGGGCCGGTCCCAACCCCGGGGTTCCCTGTCGATCCAGGCGGCGGCGCAGCGTTCCGCCAGGGCGGACGACAGCAGGATATGGTCGATGCGCAGGCCCAGGTTGCGCTGATAGCCCGCCGCCCGGTAGTCCCACCAGCTGTAATGGCCGCCGTCCGCGTGGTGCAGGCGGAAACTGTCCTTGAGCCCACGGCCGATGAGCTTCTGGAACGCGGCCCGCTCCTTCTCGCTCACCAGCACCTGGCCCTGCCAGGCCTTGGGGTCGTGCACGTCCCGGTCCTCGGGGGCTACGTTGAAGTCCCCGAGCAGCACCAGGTTCGGGTGCCGTGCGATCAGGGCCCCGAGCCAGAGGTCGAGCTGTGCGAGCCAGTCGAGCTTGTAGCGGTACTTGTCGGAGTCGAGGCTCTGGCCGTTCGGGACGTAGAGGTTGAGGATGCTGACCGGCCCCACGTTCGCGAACAGCACACGGCGTTGCGGGTCTTGGAAGTCCGGCAGCGCCGTGATCACGTCCCGGGGCTCGTCCCGGGCGAGCAGGGCGACGCCGTTGTAGGTAGGCTGGCCGGAACAGACCGCCTGGTAGCCCGCCTGCTCGAACTCCACCACCGGGAAATCCCTGTCCTCGGTCTTGGTCTCCTGGATCGCCAGGACGTCCGGGCGCTGGGCTTCAAGCCACGCGAGCACGTGCGGGAGGCGCACGCGCAACGAATTGACGTTCCAGGTAGCGATTTTCACCGCCTAGCTCCTTGCCACTGACCCATCCCTGGTGCCGCAATCCAGCCCGGCCATCCAGGCCGGGCGCTCGCCGGCACGAAGCAGTGCTTCGCGTAAATGCACCGGCTCGCCCAGGTGGCTATCTTCATAGCTAGGCCGCGAGCCCATTCAATCTTAAGAAAGCGTCCAGCGTAGGTTCGCGGCCGCGGAACTCCTTGAAGAGCTCCAGCGCCTCGCGGCTGCCGCCTTGCTCCAGGATGCTCGCCATGAAGCGCCGGCCCGTCTCCCGGTCGAACACCCCCCGTTCCTCGAAGGCGCCGTAGGCGTCCGCCGCCAGCACCTCCGCCCACAGGTAACTGTAATAGCCCGCGGCATAGCCGCCTGCGAAGACGTGGCTGAAGCCGTGGGCGAAACGGTTCCATTCGGGCGTGGGGGTGACGGCGGTCTCGCGCCGCACCTCCGTCAGCACCCTGGGGACGAAATCCGCGCCGACGTCCGCATCCGCCGCGAGGTGCAGGCGGAAATCGAAGAGCGCGAACTCTATCTGCCGCAGGAGCCGCAAGGCCGTATGGAAATGACGCGCGCCCTGCATTTTCTGGTAGAGGAGCGGCGGCAGCGGCGAACCGGTCTCGTGGTGGGCGCTCACCAGAGCGAGAGCGTCTTGGGTCCAGGTGAAGTTCTCGTGGAACTGGCTGGGGAGCTCCACCGCATCCCAGGCGACGCCGTGGATGCCTGCGACCGGTGCATGGTCCACCCGGGTGAGGAGGTGCTGCAGGCAGTGGCCGAATTCGTGGAACAGCGTGAGCACGTCCTCGTGGGAGAGGAGTGAGGGCTTATCCGGCGCGGGCGGCGGGAAGTTGCACACCAGATAGGCGAGGGGCGGGCGCACCCGCTCCGGCAACCGCCGCCGCGAGAGGGCATCGTCCATCCACGCGCCGTTGCGCTTGCCGCTGCGGGTATAGAGGTCGAAATAGAGCCTGCCGCGCAACGCTCCGCTCTCGTCGTGGAGCGCATAGAGCTTCACGTCCGGGTGCCAGACGTCCGCCCCCGGGACTTCCCTGAGGGCGATGCCGTAGAGCTTCTGCATCACCTCGAAGAGTCCGGCCGTGACCTTGGGCGCGGGGAAATAGGGGCGCAGCAGTTCTTCGGAGACGTGGTAGCGCTCTTCCCGGAGCTTCTCCGAGTAGTAACTCAGGTCCCAGGCTTCCAGGGCCGGTAGCCGGTCCCGCTCCAGGGCGTATTCCGCGAGTTCCAGGAACTCGTGTGCCGCCACCGGCTTCACCCGTGCGCGCAGGTCCTCCAGGAAGCGCAGCACGTCCGCGGGCGTGCGCGCCATGCGGTCGGCGAGCGCGTACTCCGCGTAGTTCGCGAACCCGGTGAGCCGTGCCGCCTCGTGGCGGAGCCTGAGGATGTCGCGCATCGCTTCGCCGTTGTCCCAGCGGCCGGCGGTCGGACCCTGGTCGGAGGCGCGGGTCGCGTAGGCCGCGTACATCTCCTGCCGGAGCCCGCGGTCGTCCGCGTGGGTGATGACCGCCCCGTAGCTCGGGTAATCCAGCGTGAACACCCAGCCGTCGAGTCCGCGGCCTTGCGCCTCCCGGCGCGCGCGTTCCAGCGCCACCGGCGGGATACCGGCGACGCCGTTTTCGTCGGTGACCTGCTTGGACCAGCCCTGGGTCGCGTCCAGCAGGTTCTCCTCGAACTTCGCTTCGAGCCGGGCGAGCTCCTGCATCACACCGCGGAAGCGGAGCTTCTTGTCCGCGGGCAGGCTCACGCCCGCGAGGCGGAAATCCCGCAGGGCGTCCTCGATGAGCTTGCGCTGCGCCGGGCTGTAGCGCGCCCACTCGGGACCTTCGCGCAGAGCCCGGTACAGGCGTTCGAGTTTCTCGTCCTGGCCGAGTTCGGTCTCGTAGTCGGCGATCTTGGGCAGGCAGGCGTTGTAGGCGGCGCGTATCTCGGGTGTGTTCATCACGCCGTTCAGGTGTACCGCCGGCGCCCAGGCTTTCTGCAGCCGGTCGTCCAGCTCCTCCTGCGGTGCGATGAAGTTCCCCCAGTCGGGGGCGGTGAGGGTGGCGAGCTTCTCGTAGCCGGCGCGGTTGTCAGCGAGTACCGTATCCACCGCCGGCTCGACCTCGCGGGGGTCGAAGCGGCTGAACGGCGGGAGGTCGTCCCATTCCAGGAAGGGATTGCTCATGCGGGCGGGTCAGGGAGCAGAGACGCCGGAGTCTATCACGGCGCGGCGGCCGCTCCGGGAGGTACGGAGGAGAAGCGCACGTTGAGCAGGTAGCTGCCATAACTGCCCGCACAGAAGAACAACAGCAGGCTGGCGGCGAGATAAAGCTTCAGACGCGTCTCGAGTTTCCGCTGCGGCAGGGTCGAGAGGATGAAGGGCCGGTCGTCCCGCGGGCGGGAGAGCATGCTCACCGGCGGCCGCGCCATGGCCTCCCGTTCCCGCTCCAGCACCAGCCGCCGTGCTTCCCGTTGCGCCGCCTCCCATTCCTGCGGGTCCACCTGGCCGTCGTGGTTGGTGTCGAAGTGCTGCTTGAGCCAGGCCTGGTCCCGTTTCCATTCGACGAGCTGTTGACGCACTTCCTCGTCGATGTCGCCGGCGGTCACCGGGCCCTGGGTGTGGAAGAAGCCGAGCGCGTAGAGCGGGTCGCCGTCCTGCATGCGCCGCTCCACGTAGCGGTACTGAGCACCGATGGACATGATGCCCATCCCCGGGCCGCCCTCGGGAAAGGAACTGTTGCCGTACCAGGTATCGTTCTGCGACGGGTAAACGTCCGCCTGGTCCGGGTCCACCACGCAGGCGCCGGTCTCGTCCTCGATGAGGAAGAGCTCGCCGCTCACCTCGCTCCTCAGCGTCTGCCAACGGCGGTTCCGGCCGCTGCCCACGTGCTGCTCGATGCGGTAGGCCCACCACGCGCAGGGCTGGCGGGTGAGGGGCGCGATGATCGGCGTGCCCGGCATGAGCTTGCAGCTGCCCTGCAGCTCCACGTAGCCCTGGGCGGCGGAGCGGATCAGGGATTGCGGCGTGTCCTCGATGAAGCGCAGACGCCGGAAGAAATAGACGAGGCCCGCGATCCCGGCCAGGGCGGCCGCCCAGGCGACGCTGGCGAACAGCCAGAACTGCGCCGGGTCCGCCGCGCGGATCAGTTGCGGATCGAAGAACTCGGACATCCTCAGCCGAACATGGCCTTCACGTCCACGTCCTTCTTCTCCTCGGCGCTGAACTCGAGCAGCGCCTTGCCCTTGAAGCCGAAGTTGTTGGCGATGAGCAGGTCGGGGAACTGCTGGATGCGGGTGTTGTACAGGTTCACGCTGTCGTTGTAGAACTCGCGCCGGTCGGCGATGGCGTTCTCGAGGCCGGAGATGCGCCCCTGCAGCTGCTGGAAGGATTCGTTGGCCTTGAGCTGCGGGTAGGCTTCCGCCACCGCGTAGAGCTTGCCGATCATGGAGCGCATCTGCGCCTCGGCGGGACCGAGCGCCGCCATGTCGCCGGCTTCCCGGGCCTGCTGCACCCCGGCGCGCGCCTGCATCACCTTCTCGAGGGTGTCGCGCTCGTACCCCATGTACTGCTTGCAGGTCTCGACGAGCTTCGGCAGCTCGTCGTGCCGCTGCTTGAGCAGCACGTCGATGTTCGACCAGGCTTCCGCCACGTTGTTCCGGAGCGAGACCAGGTTGTTGTAGAGCATGATCACGTAGATGACGGCGACCGCCAGGATCGCCAGGAAGACGAAGCCGCCGACACTCATTGTTGTCCCCATCCGAGGCCGAACACGATATGACCGCAGTATACCTCGTGCCGCGGCGCGCCCGGCGCGGACTGGGTGCCCGCCGCCGGGCCAGGCCGCTAGAATAGCGGTCACGGTTCCTTGCGGATCAGCACATGCCCGTACGCCCCTTCTCCGGCACCCAGCCCAGCCTCGGCGAACGTGTCTATATAGACGCGAGCGCCGTCGTCATCGGCCGGGTCACGCTCGGCGACGACGTGTCCCTCTGGCCCGGCGTGGTGGCGCGCGGTGACGTGAACAGCATCTCGGTCGGCGCGCGCAGCAACATCCAGGACCTCTCGGTGCTGCACGTGACCCACGACGGGCCTTACAGTCCCGGCGGTTTCCCGCTGGAGATCGGCGCGGATGTCACCGTGGGCCACAAGTGCCTGCTGCACGCCTGCGCGATCGGCGATCGCTGCCTCATCGGCATGGGCTCGATCGTCATGGACGGCGCCGTACTCGCCGAGGAAGTACTGCTCGGCGCCGGCAGCCTGGTCAGCCCCGGCAAACACCTGGAGTCGGGGTTCCTCTACCGTGGCAGCCCGGCCAAGAAAGCGCGCCCACTGACCGCGGAGGAGCGCGAGATGTTGCGCTACTCCGCCGCCCATTACGTGCGCCTGAAGGACCGCTACCTTGCGAGCGCTTGATTATCGCCGCCGCGGCCTGCGCCGCAACGCCCAGCTCATCAGCCGCTGGGTGCTGTGGGCGCTCACCCCGCCCATCGCCGCGCTGACCGTCTACCTCTGCCTGCTGCACACCCCCTGGAGCATGCCGCGGGTGCTGCTGTGCTCGGTGATGGTGCTGGTATCGAGCTGCCTCATCCTGTCCATCGTCAACCAGCGCCATTTCTGGTGGGCGCCGCGCTTGATCGCCGGCATCGTGTGCCTGGTGTTCCTCGGCTTCGTGGTGGCGACCGCGTTCGAGCCCGAGCGCATCAGCCAGGACCCACAGGTGCCGGCGCTGTTCGCCGCGACCCTCGCCTTCCTGCTGTGGGGCCTGCCCGCCCTGTGTTTCCTCCTGTGGGGACATACCGGCGGCAAGCTCGCCCGGGACGACGCGGGCCCCACGACCCGGATGGACCTCTGGACCGGACGGCTGCTCTTGGCCTTGCGCTACGCCATGCTGATCGCGGTGGGGTTCTACTTCCTCCGTCTCATCTATCTAGAGATACTCGCCTCAAGTTGAGCGGTGATGCTGCTCCACACCGTCGGCCATTCCACCCGCTCGCTCGATGAACTCGTGGCGCTGCTGCGCGAGAACGGCGTGGCGCACCTCGTGGACGTGCGTACCGTGCCCCGTTCACGCCACAACCCCCAGTACAACGCCGACACCTTGCCAGGGAACCTGCAGGGACAAGGTATCGCTTACACCCCTATGCCTGCACTCGGCGGCCTGCGCAAGGCGCGCCGTGATTCGATCAACATGGGTTGGCGCAATGCGAGCTTCCGCGGCTACGCGGATTACATGCAGACCCCGGAGTTCGATGCGGCGCTCGCGGTGCTCATGCAGCTCGTGGAGCGCGAAAGCCTCGCCGTCATGTGCGCCGAAGCGGTGCCCTGGCGCTGCCACCGCTCCCTCATCGCCGACGCGCTCAGCGTGCGCGGCATGGAGGTGCGGCATATCATGGGTCCCGGCAAGCAGCAGCCCCACAAGCTCACGCCCTTCGCCCATGTCGAGGGTCTCGAGATCACCTACCCGTTTGCGCTAGAAGGTTGAGACTCATGCAGTACCTCCATACCATGATTCGTGTATCGGACTTGGATCAAGCTCTGGATTTCTTCTGCACCAAGCTCGGCTTCATCGAGATCAGCCGCTCGGAGCATGAGAAAGGCAGGTTCACTCTTGTGTTCCTGGCGGCGCCGGGCGACGTCGTGCCGGCTCGGAAGGAAAAAGCGCCCTTGGTGGAGTTGACGTACAACTGGGACGAGAAGGGCTACAGCGGCGGGCGCAACTTCGGACACCTGGCCTACCGGGTGGAGGACATCTACGGCCTATGCGAGCGGCTCATGAGAGCGGGAGTGGTCATCAACCGGCCGCCCCGTGACGGCCACATGGCATTCATCCGCACGCCGGACGGCATCTCCCTGGAACTCTTGCAGCAGGGCGATCCGCTCCCGCCGTGCGAGCCGTGGAAATCGATGCCGAACACCGGCAACTGGTGAAGGGCGGCCCTAGACGATATAGCCTGCGAGGATATTGAGCGGCCAGGCGATCTGCAGCTCTTTGGAGGGGTCGCCCCAGGCACGGGCGAGTTCCGTCTCCATCTCGTTCACCGGATCACGGCCGTTCTTCTTGATGTAGGCCCTGACCGCCGACCAGGTTCGCAAGTACCCGAGATAATGTTCGAGACTCCAGGATGCCCGCATCTGGAAGGCGGGCAGCGCGACCTGCGGGAAAGGGAACGGGATATCCCGGTAACCCGCTTCCACATGGCGCCGTTCCGGGGGCCAGTACGCATCCCCCAGGTCGCGGTACAACTTCTCCACGACGGCGTCTACGTCGGAATTCGCGTGACAGAGCTCATAACTCCAACAGGCGAGCAGCGCGTCCGGTTTCGCCGCGCGGCGCACCTCGGCGTAGAAGCGCTCGAAGTCGAACCAGTGGAGGGCCTGAGCCACGCTCACGAGGCTCACGCTCCTATCCTTGAGGCCGCTCGCCTCGGCGGGCACGACCGTGTAATGCACCTTGGGGTGGGGCAGGGCGTTCGCGATCTGTTCGGCGCTCGCGTCGGTGGCCTCCACCCGGGCGAAGTGGGGCGCGAAGCCGAGCGCTGCCTGGCCGTTGCCCGTGGCGCAGTCCCAGACGCAGTCCGCGTCCGGCGCCAGGGCCGCGAGCGCCTTGAAGAGCTCCGCCGGATAGCCTGGGCGGTAGCGCGTATAAGCGCTCGCGTGGCCGGAGAAATGGTCCTTGAAACCGGGGCCGCTCATGGTTTGGTAGAGGCTGTGATCGGAGGGTCGGTAGTTTGACCGCTTTGCGAGCGCGGTAGAAGGGCATAATCTCAGGTGCCGAGACTTCCGAAGGGCGGGACATGAAGGTATTGGGCATCGCGGGCAGCCTGCGCCGGGGCTCCTACAACAAGCTCGCCTTGCGCGCCGCCATGGAGCTCAAGCCCGCCGGCATGGACATCGAGGTTTTCGACCTCGCTACCATCCCGCCCTACGACGACGACCTGCGCCTGCAGGGCTATCCCGCACCGGTGCAGGAGCTGCGCGAGAAGATCCGCGCTGCGGACGCCCTGCTCATCGCCACGCCCGAGTTCAACTACTCCGTCTCCGGCGTTCTCAAGAACGCCATCGATTGGGTCTCGCGCCCCCCGGACCAGCCGTTCAACGACAAACCCGCGGCCATCCTGGGCGCCTCCAGCGGGCGCCTCGGCACGGCCCGGGCCCAGTACCACCTGCGGCAGATCGCCGTGTTCGTGAACCTGCACGTGCTCAACCGGCCGGAGGTGATGATCGCGAACGCCGCCGCCGCCTTCGATGCCACCGGCCGGCTCACGGACGAGGGCGCGCGCAAGCTCATCGCCGAGTTGCTGGTCAACCTGGCAGCGTGGACAGAACAGCTCAGACGGAAATGAGACGGGTCTCGTCTGCGGCCCGTGGTTAACCTCTCAACCCGGCGATCGATCAGTGGCTCACAGTCTCGCCACCGGTCTTGGACAGCCACTTCATGTACGGGATGGCCACGATGGCGAGCACCGTGCCGACCAGCGCCACGAGGCCCAGGTTGTTGAACAGGTGGCTGTAGAGCGGCAGCGACTGCACCGGATCGGTCACGCCCTTGGGCACGCTCGCATAGTTCGCCACGAAGCCGCCCAGGTACTGGGAGATGCCCGTGGCCAGGAACCAGGTGCCCATGATGAAGCCGCGCAAGCTCGGCCCCACGTAACGCGAGATCATGGCGAGGCCGAGACCGCTGATGAGGAGCTCGCCCAGGGACTGTAGGCAGTAGCCCCAGAACATCCACGACAAGCCGATGACGCCGTCCGCCGCGAACAGGGCGCTCACGCCGTAGATGAAGAACCCGAGACTCAACACCACGAAACCCGCCGCGAACTTGGTGGCGATGTGGAAATCGCCCTTGCCCCGACTGAGCTTGTGGTAGGACCAGGCGAGCGGCGGGCTCAAGACGAAGATCCAGAAGGGGTCGAACCACTGCACCATGGTGGCCGGCACCTGGAAACCGTACAGGTCGAGGTTCACGTTGTGCACGGCGAAGAACGTCAGGGACGTGGACATCTGCTGGTAGAAGATGAAGAACAGCATGGTCTGGGCGGTGAGGATCGCCACCGCGATCAAGCCCTTGCGCTCCCGTGCATTCCCCCGGTAGATCATCACGCCGAAGATGACGATCATGATGGCGAAGGCAACCTTGGCGAGGTCGCGGGCGTATTCCCGGTCCTTGATGATGGCGGCCACCAGCACGACGCTCGCTGCCGCGCCGATGAGCACCACGGCGAATTTCTTCACGTCCAGCGGTTTGAAGTCCGGCGGGGAACCCACGTGCGCCAGGTGCCGTCGCATGATGAAGTAATTGATGATGCCTACCACCAGGCCTCCGGAGCAGATGGCGAAGGCCAGGTGCCAGCTGTAGTACTGCGCGACCAAAGGGGTGACGATCTGCGAGAGAGCCGCGCCCACGTTCACCGACATGTAGTACATGGTGAAGGCGCTGTCGATCTTGGCGGACTCACCCTCGTAGAGCTTGGAGATCAGGTTGGCGGGGTTGGACTTGAACAGGCCGCCGCCGATGGCGATCACGGCCAGCGCCAGGAACAGTAGTGAGGGATCTGGCATCGCCAGCATGGCGTAACCGACCACGAGGATCGCCGCACCCAGGAGCGCCGTGCGCCGGCTACCCAGCACCTTGTCGCCGATCCAGCCGCCGATGGCAGGGATGGCATAGGCGATGCCCGTGAAGGCGCCGAAGGTGAGGTTGGCGTTCTCCTCGCCGTAACCCAGCTTCTGTGCCATGAACACCACCACCACGGCAGTCATGCCGTAGTAGCCGAAGCGCTCCCACATCTCGATGAGGAACAGGGTGGTGAAGCCGAGGGTCTTGGAGGTAGTCCCGGTCTGGGCGGTCATGCGCGTTTCCGCAGTGGTGGGCCAAAGGCCCCAGGATTTAGTACCAGAATACGCCACCCCTGGGAAGCATTAGACAAGGTCTCGACGCAGAGCGGCCGTTATACTTACGGGTCTTCCCACACCGGGTGGACCGTGGCTGCCTCCAAACCCGAACGCCGGCGCTTCAAGCGCTTCCGTTTCGCCTCCGTGATCCGGGTCAAGCACGGCGACGCGGCCCGGGATTGCGCGCTCCTGGACGTGTCCTTCCGCGGCTTCCTGGCCCGCTGCCCGGCGGGTTGGCGGCCCACGGCCGGCGACCGCCTGCGGGTCGAGTGGCGCCTCGCCGAGCTCATCACCCTCGAGCTCGATGCCATCGCGATGCACGTGGTGGAGGACCGCCTCGGCTGCACCTGGGAGGCGCGCGACGCCCAGAGCTTCAACCACCTGAAGCGCCTCGTCGAGATGAACCTGGTGAACCCGAAGCTCGTGGCGCGGGAGCTGGAAGCGCTCAAGGCCGAGCCTATCAAGCAATTCTCAGACAGCTTGCATTAAGCCCGGTTCACTCGCCCCAAAGCGCGAGCTGGCCGCCCTCGGGCGGCACGCGGAAGTGCTCGGTGGTGAGGCGCAGGCGCCGGTCGAAACAGAGTCGATGGCGCTTGCAGGCCAGGGCGAAACGGCTGGCGATGAGATCGGCGAAACCGCCGGTGCCGCGCATGCGGGAGCCGAACCCGGAATCGTATTCCTTGCCGCCCCGCGACTGGCGAATGAGGCTCATGACGTGCTCGGCCCGCAACGGGTAATGGGCTGCGAGCCATTCCTTGAAGAGGTCCTTGAGCTCGTAGGGCAGCCGCAGCAGCACGTAACCCGCGCCGCAGGCGCCCGCCGCCGCCGCTTGCTCGAGGATCCTTTCCATCTCGGCGTCGTTGATGGTGGGGATGATGGGTGCGGTCATGACGCCCACCGGCACACCCGCCTTCGCCAATGTCTCCACCGCCCTGAGCCGGCTTGCCGGATCCGGGGCGCGGGGTTCGAGCTTGCGTTTGAGGTCCCGGTCCAGGGTGGTGATGGTCACGAACACGACAGCCAAGTTCCTGTGCGCCATGTCCGCGAGGATGTCGAGGTCGCGGGTCACGAGCGCGCTCTTGGTGATGACGCCGACCGGGTGGCGGAAGCGCTGCAGTACCTCGAGGATGCCGCGAGTGACCTTGAGCTTGCGCTCTGCGGGCTGGTAGGGATCGGTGTTGGCGCCGAGGGTGATGGTCGCGGGCCGGTAACCGGGCTTGCGCAGCTCCTGTTCCAGCAGCTCCGCCGCCCGGTCCTTGTAGAAGATCTTGGTCTCGAAATCGAGGCCCGGCGAGAGGTTGAGATACGCGTGGCTGGGGCGGGCGTAGCAGTAGATGCAGCCGTGTTCGCAGCCCTTGTAAGGGTTGATGGACTGGGAGAAGGGGATGTCCGGCGACTGGTTGCGGGTGATGATCGTACGACTCGGGTCCGGTCGCAGCAGCGTGTCGAGCGGCGGCAACGCCTCCGCGTCCTCGGGCGGCGTGGTCCAGCCGTCGTCCTCCGCGTGCTTGCGGCGGGTCTCGAAGCGACCCTCGGGATTGGTGAGGGCGCCGCGGCCTTTGATGGGATTGGCGTCGTTCATGGATACTGTAATTATATACAGTATATACCAAGCCTGTATTTCCAGCTATTTCCAGCTTGGGGAGGGGAAGGTGGCGTGCTAAGGTGACCACGGTTCCAGCCACGCCCCCCGATCCCATCCATGCGCCTCTCCCTCAAACTTGTCGCCGCCTTGCTCTGTGGGCTACTTGCGGCCTGCGCCGCGGCGCCCAAATCAACGTCGCCGCCGGCTCCGCCGCTCCTGATCGCCGCGCCGGTGAGCGAGCAGGCGCCCCTCGATCTCGCCGCCCGGCTCTCGAACGCGCCCGAGAGTCAGATGCTGTTGCGCTTCAGCGTGAATCCGGAAGGTTTCCCCGAAAACCCGGTGGCGGTGCTCTCGCCCCTGAAGCTTGAGGACCAGCAGGCGGTGCTCGCCGCGTTCTCCGCCCTGCGCTTCAAGCCCTGGATCGAGAAGGGTCAGCCCAGGTCGCGGGAGTTCCTGTTTCCGCTCTTCTTCGGACCGCGGGCCTTGAACGACCGCACGCTCTTCTATTGCCGCCGGCACCGCGCGGAACTCTATGAGCCCGCGAGCCGCTGCGAGATCGTAGTGAGCGGCCCATGGCGGCTGTACCGTTTCGTCACACCTTATCCGCCGGAACTCCGGGCGAACCCGGTCGCGGGTTCGGTGACCGTCTCCTTCGACATCGGTCCCGAGGGTGTGCCGGAGAAGATCAAGGTGCTGAAGTCCGCGCCCGCCGGCGTGTTCGACGCCGCGGCCAGCGCCGCGGTGCAGCAGTGGTATTTCGAGCCCCTGGACGGACCGCCGGTGGCGCCCACGAGCCAGCACGTCACCGTCAGCGTGAACTTCACGCCGCCCACGGCGGCGCCCGCCGCAGCCACCCAGGCCGCCAAACCGTCCGGAGGAGCTTGAGTTGGTCCGGGTCTACGGTATGAGCAGCTCCGGCAACTGCTACAAAGTGAAGTTGCTGCTCACCCAGCTCGCTGAGCCCTTCGACTGGGTCGAGACGGACACGCTTAAGGGTGAGACGCGTCGTCCGGAATTTCTGGCGAAGAATCCGAATGGCAAGGTGCCGCTCCTCGAGGCGGACGGCCGCTACCTCATGGAATCGAACGCCATCCTCTGCTACCTGGCGGAAGGTTCCGTGTATTTCCCGGCCGGGCGCTGGCCACGCGCCGAGGTGCTGCAGTGGATGTTCTACGAGCAGTACAGCCACGAGCCCTACATCGCCACCGCGCGTTTCATACGCAAGTTCCTCAAGAACCCGGATGAGCCGACGCTGCCGCTGAAGACCGAGCGCGGCTACGCCGCGCTCGCGTTGATGGAACGCCATCTCGGCACACACGAATTTTTCGCGTGCGAAACATATACCATCGCGGACATCGCCCTGTACGCCTACACGCATGTGGCCGCCGACGGCGGCTTCGATCTCGGCGGCTTCCCCGCGATCAATGCCTGGCTCGTGCGCGTGCGCTCGCAGCCGCGGCACATCCCTATCGGCTGACGAGACGGGGCGGCGAGACTCTAGAGTCTTTGCGATATGTTTTTGGGATTAAACGCCCTAATTCATCTTTATTCTCAGGCTCTTCCAGAAATCCTCCAGTGGGTGTATACCGGCGGCCTGTCGAAACGTTGTAACAAAATGTTTCATAACAGGTCGTAGAGAAGAACAGGTCTTGTTTACGGATGCCGCGGTCGGTCCCCGCGGCCCGGGTAGGGAGCCGCCATGTCAGCTGCAGGGAAAAGGCCCGTCTTGCACAAGGCGCTGGTGGCGCTCGTGTTGCGCACGCTGCGGCCGCTCGCCTGCATCTCCTTCCATTACGGCATGTCGATCCTCGAATTCGAAGAGATCGCCCGTTGGGTGTTCGTGGACGTGGCGCTGCACGACCCGGCTTTCGCTCTGCAGAGCCGCAACAAGCAGTTCAAGTCGCGCGCGGCGATCCTCACCGGCCTGTCGCGCAAGGAAGTGATGCGCCTCGCCCGCCAGCCCGCGCCCGGCGAGGGCGGCGAGGTGCACGCGCGCAACCGCGCCGCACGCGTGGTGGCGGGCTGGCTGCTGCCGCCCTACACCGACGGCCGCGGCAACCCGCGCACGCTCACTCTCAAGGAGGGACGCGATTCCTTCGCGCATCTGGTGCGCGCCTGCGGCGGCGACGTGCCGCACCGCGCCATCCTGGACGAACTCCTGGAGTCCGGCTGGGTCGAGAAGGTGGAGGGCGGGCGCCTGAAGCTCAGGTCCGCAGGCCGGCTACATCCGCGTGGCAGCCAGGAAGCGCTGGAGAAGGCCGCTGCGAGCCTCGAAGTCCTGCTCGCCGGGCTGGAGAAACAGCTGCACGCCGATATCGAACGCAACGGCCGGCGCAGCAAGGAGAGCTGAGCCTTTGCCCGCCCGGCGATGGCGGGTAGGATGTCCTACCCCTGCTCTCCGGAAATCCCATGCCCACTCGTTTCCGTTGGGCTGTCGTTGCGCTGATCTTCCTCATCACCATGGTGAACTACGTGGACCGCGCGGCCCTGTCCTACGCGGTGCCGGGCCTGCGTGCCGAATTCGGTTTCGATGCCGCGCAAGTGGGGCGCATCCTCGGCGCCTTCGGGCTCGGTTACATCCTCACCACCTTCCTGGGCGGGCTCTGGGCGGACCACTACGGCGCGCGCCGCACGCTGTTCTGGGCCTGTCTCTTCTGGTCACTCGCGGTAGGCGCGATCGCGTTCGCCGGCGGCTTCGCCATGCTCTACGCAGCACGGGTGTTGCTTGGGGTGGCGGAGGGGCCGAACTTCCCGTCGCTCAACCGCGCGGTGGCGGACTGGCTCTCGAGCCGCGAGCGCGCCATCGCCTTGTCGAACTCTCTGGTCGCCGTGCCGCTCGCCCTTGCCCTCGGGGCGCCGCTCGTGACGCAGCTCATCCTGCACCTCGGCTGGCGCGGCATGTTCGTGGTGCTGATGTTGCTCGGGACCCTATGGCTCCCCGTCTGGTGGCACTACTTCCGGGATTTCCCCGAACACAGTCCACACGTGGATCAAGCGGAACTCGCCCATATCCGCGACGGCCAGCCTGCGAGGACACTTGCTGCGGCGGAACGGCACGCCGAGCGGCGGCAGATGCGAGGCCTGTGGAAGTTCCTGTTCTCGAACCCGACGCTGCTCGCCAACAACTGGGCGTTCTTCGTGTTCGGCTATTACCTGTTCTTCTTCATGACCTGGCTACCGAGCTATTTCCAGCAGGTGTATCACCTGGACCTGAAACAGGTGGGCCTGTTCAACATCCTCCCCTGGCTCCTGGCGGCGCTGTTCCTCTGGGTCTGCGGCTATCTCTCGGACTACCTGCTGCGGCGCACCGGCTCGCTGCGGGTCGCCCGTTCCCACCCCATCTGGATCTCCCAACTGCTCTCGGCGCTGTGCATCCTGCCGGTGATCTTCAGTCATGGCTTCGGCACCGCGCTGGTCTTCATCTCCCTCGCGGTGGCGCTCGGCATGAGCGCCAACAGCGCCTACTACGCCATCAACGTGGACGTGGCGCGGGAGCGCTCCGGCACGGCACTCGGCGTCATGGATGCGCTGTTCGCGCTCGCTGGCGTCCTCGCCCCGACCGTCACGGGCTGGCTGGTGGAGCGTACCGGGAGCTTCACCCTGCCTTTCTGGTTCATGGCGGCGCTCTCCCTATCCTCGGTGCTGGCGGTCCTGCTGTTCCATCACCCGGATCGGGCGATGAAGCTCGGCGGTAGCGTCTGAAAGAAGACGCCCACCTTGCGGTGGGCGTCGAGGCTCCCGATGATGCCGTGGGCTATTGAGCTGTCGCATTGTCGTAGAACTTCGCCAAATCTGCCTTCATGATCTTCGCGGCGTCGGGACGCATGTAGATCATGTGGCCCGACTGGTAATAGCCGTAGTGGATGTTCTTCGTGAGCGAGGAGTCCAGGCCCATGTGATCCAGGGTGTACTCGGTCTGGAAGAACGGGGTGGCGAAGTCGAAGTAACCGTTCGCCGAGAACACCTGGAGATGCGGGTTCTGGGTCATGGCCTCGCGCAGGTCCTCGGCCACGTCGAACAGCGGCCAT
>DATIEQ010000099.1:0-5847 GCA_035455665.1 Gammaproteobacteria bacterium
CAAAAACAAAGGGCCGCCCGAAGGCGGCCCCGATACGATCCTGGTCGTCGAACCTCTTTCGGCTGCGCTATCCCTGCTCCGCCGAAAGTCCAGGGAGCCTTCCTGGCTCCCGTTCGCGACTAACGTCGCTCACCCTCTTGCCGCCCGCTTAGCGGCCTTCTCGGCGCGCTTCTCCTTGAGGGACTTGGCGGGCTTCTTCCTCTGTTCCTTCTTACGGTCCATGCCTTTGCTCATGACGGTCTCCTCGACGCGTTGATGGCTGAGGGGAAAGCATAGCAGGCGCGCGAAGCCGCGCGCACTACGCCGGGGGCGCCGACTATTTCTGCCGGCCGTTGGCCGGCTTGTCGAGCTTCTGGCGCGCCGACTTGTGCAGCTGCAGGATCTCGCTGAGCTCGCTCTCGAGCGCCGCGTGGTGCTCGCGGATCTTCTCCATCTGCTCGCGCTGCTTCTCGCCCTGCTTCTCGAACTCCCCCGTCTTGGCGGTGAGCTCGGACTGCAGGCCGGCGATGCGCTTCTCGAGCTCGGCCTGCTTGGCGGCCGAGGCGGCGAGGTGCTGCTCCAGCTCGTGACGCGCCTTGTCCTGCCCCGCACTCTTGGTCTTGAGCTCGTCCTCCCGGGCGCGGCCGGCGGCGAGCCGCTCTTCCAGGTCACGGCGCGACTGCTCGGCGGCGGCGAGGCGCTTCTCGGTCTGGATCGATTGGTGTTGGGCCTGGTCGCGGGCGTGGAGCGCCGCTTCCGCCTGGGCGTTCGCGTGCACCAGCTGCTCGTGGACGGCGGCCCGCTCGGCGCGCAGCTCGTCGCGCGCCTGCTGCAGGGCGATGTCCCAGATACGGGAGGCCAGTTGCGAGGAGGTGTCCTTGAGGGCGTCGGGGGGCGGCGAGGCCTCGGCGCCGAAGCCCGGGGCGCGGTCCTGCAGCCAGCGCTTGAAGCCGCCCATGGACTGCTCGATGCGCTTCACGGACTGCGGCGGTTTCACCACCGCCGGCTGCGTCAGATCTTCTTGTTCTTGCGAACCCATGGCAGAACCCCCTCCGGTTATTTGACATATAGAGTACACCCGTGCGTGAGGGCTTGGTGCAGGATTTTGCTCGCAAATGATTTCCCCCAAGCGTTACAAGCGGTTACGCATGAAGGGGTCAACCCGCGGCGCGGCCCTGCCGTTATGAGGCCTATCTCATCCAAAGGACACCCCCATGAAGACGTCCACCCTGATACTCGCGGCCCTGCTCGGTCTCGCCGCCACCGCCGCCCTGGCCGCCACGCCCCCGGCCGATACCAAGAAGGCCGAGGCCGCCAAGGGCGAGCACCGCTACTGCGCCGAACACGCCAAGGAATGCCAGGACCTGGCGGCGAGCTTCGACAAGTGGTGCGGCGAGAACAGCGACCGCTGCCTAGCCGTGAAGGCCGCGGTGGAGCACCGCCGCCAGATGTGCGAGAAGGACAAGGCCGCCTGCAAGGAGGAGCGCCATGCCATGCACGAGAAGCGGGAAGAGATGTGCAAGCAGCACCCCGACAGCCCGCGTTGCGCCGCCATGAAGGACAAGGGCGCGGACGTGGAGGACGAAGGTGATTCGGACGAAGGTGCCGCGCACTAAGCAGCGCTGAACCCGAAACCGCCTAGCCGCGAGGCTAGGCGGTTTTTTCGTGCCCGGTTTTCTTTAAGGCGTCTGCGGGCTCACGACCAGCAGGGTGAACGTTCCGGGCAGGACGTTGCGCTTCGGCCGCTGGGCCGCGCCGGTGGCACCTGCCGGCGCCGGGACGATCTCCACATCCGCCGAGGGCAGGTAGACGGCGTGGGTGTCGGTATCGAGGGCGAGCGTGCGTGCGAACTTGTGGGTGGCGGCGGTGGCGACCACGGAGTAACGATCCGCGCCGTCCACGTGGATGACGGTGAGGGTGCCGTCACCGCCGTTCGGGCTGAACAGGAGCTTGGTGGCGGGGTCGTAGACGGCGCCGTCCGGCCCCTCACCGATGGGGAGCGTGGTCACGAGCTTGCCCGTGTCCGCGTCCACCACCGCCATGAGCTTGTCGTCGCAGGCGGCGAACAGGCGCCGGTCCGCGGCATCGAAGGCGAGACCGGAGGGGGACTCGCAGGGGGCGAGCGCCCAGGTGGCGGTGACGGCGGGCTGCTTGGCGTCGAGGCGCAGGAGCTCGTCCTTGTCCTCCAGGTTCACGTAGATCGTGCCCTTGCCGTCCGCCACCGCGAACTCGGGCTTGCCCGGCAGCGCCAGGGTGGCGGCGACCGTGTCGGTGGCCGCGTCGATGACCGTGACGTTGGAACTCCTGCCGTTGAAGGCGAACACGCGCTTGGTCGCGGGTTCGTAGATGATCTCGTCGGGGCTCTCGCCGGTGACCTTGAGCTTGGCGGCGGGCTTCAGGGTCTTGAGATCGAAGACCGTCACCGTGTCTTCCTTGCCATTGCTGGTGTAACCCTTGCCGAGGTCCGGCGCGAGGGCGATGCCGTGCACGCCGGGGGTATCCTCGATGGTGCCCTGGAGCTTGCCCGTGGCGGCGTCCACCACCAGCACCTGGGTGGAACGCGACAGGAACAGGCGCTTGCCGGCGGGGTCATAGGTCAGCATGTCCCAGCCGCCGTCCCCCGGCAGCTGGTACTGGGCCGCGAGGTGATAGGCGGGCGACGCTGCCACTGACGCGGTGGCGGCGACGAACGTTGCGAGGGATGCGAGGGCCAAGATCCTTGCCATGGCAGACTCCGGTGGGCGTGGGAAGCGGGATTATAGGCCGCAGAGCGATGCTAGACTTTGGTCAAATCGGGAGAACCGCCATGCGATGGTGTCTCGCCTGCCTCGCTCTGCTCGCCCTGCCCGCGCATGCGGCGACACCGGACTACGACCTGCTGGAGCTGGCCTACTTCCACGTGCAGTCCGACAGCTTCGGCAGCCGCCAGGGTTATGCCGCGAACGGCTTCATCGACTTCGACCAGGGTTTCTTCGGCGAGGCGAGCGACTACCACGTGTCGGGGAGCGGCACCACGGTGAACACCTACCTGCTCGGCCCGGGCTACCGCAAGTCCTTCGACTGGACCGACGTGTTCCTGTCGGTGGATTACCTGCACGCGAGCAGGGACAGCCCGCTGGGCAGCGTCAGCGCGAGCGGCTACCGCTGGGTGTGGGGCCTGCGCTCCGCGGTGACCGACCGGCTCGAGCTCAACACCGGCGTGGAGAAGGCGAGCGTCGGCAACACCGACACCGGCATCCGCCTGGGCGCGAGCTACAAGATCTTCGGCGAGCACCTGGCGCTGAGAGCCCAGTACGTCTGGGCGAGCGATGTGAAGACCTGGCTCCTGGGGTTGCGCTACCTCTATTAGAGAACGCCGACCCTATACTCGTCCCTCCCTCCCCGGAAACCCCATGGATCCCTCCTCCCCTGCGATAGAAACCCTGCCGGTGCACGAAGCGAACATCGGCGGCGGCATCACGGTGCGCCGCGCCCTGCCCCACCGGCTGCGGCGCCTGGTGGGGGCCTGGTGCTTCCTGGATCACTACGGTCCGGTGCGCGTGGCGCCGGACGAGGGCGGCATGCGCATCGGCCCGCACCCGCACATGGGGCTGCAGACCGTGAGCTGGCTGTTCGCCGGCGAGATCCTGCACCGCGACAGCCTGGGGAGCGTGCAGCTCATCCGCCCGGGACAGCTCAACCTCATGACCGCGGGCCGCGGCATCTCCCATGCGGAGGAGACGCCGCGCCCGCATGCGCCGGAGCTCCACGGCCTGCAGTTCTGGATCGCGCTGCCGGAGCAGACGCGGGACGGCGAGGCGGCCTTCGACCATTATCCGCGGCTGCCGTTGATCGCCCGGGACGGGCTCGAGCTCACGCTGATCGTGGGCACGGCGCTCGGCGAGCGCTCCCCGGCGCGGGTGCACACGCAGCTCGCCGGCCTGGACCTGAAAGCCACGGATACGGGCACCCGCCGCCTGGCCCTCGACCCGGACTTCGAGTACGCGCTGCTCGTCATCGACGGCGCGCTCACGGTGGAGGGCACGGCCATGAGCCCGGGCTCCCTCTATTACCTGGGGCGCGGCCGCGAATCCCTGGAACTCACGAACGACGCACCCGCCCATGCCTTCCTGCTGGGCGGTGAGCCCTTGGGCGAGGACGTGCTCCTGTGGTGGAACTTCGTGGGGCGCACGGGCGAAGAGATGAGCCAGGCCCGGGCGGAATGGGAATCCCAGGCGGCGCGCTTCGGGACGGTCAGGGGCTATGACGGGCCGCGCCTCGTGGCGCCGGAATTGAACACGCGCTTAAGGTCCCACTGAAAGGACCGCCCAAAAAGATAAGCCGCCCGGCTCCCAACCGGACGGCTATCCCCCTTTCGCCTCGACGCACCCGCCGCCTGAACACCCCAGTGATCGCGGCAGGGCGGAGGCTTCCCCAAGCGAACCCCCGTCTCCGGCCCCCTCAGGAGCCACTCCGAACCAATTCTGTAATATGGTCCTGGAGCGTAATATATTTCCGCATCTATACAAGATGTCAGAATTAATAACCGTAAAAGGGCGATTTCATGAATTTCGATCCTATCGACCTCAAGATCCTGCGGGAGCTGCGGAACAATGCGCGGGTGCCGAACAAGGTGCTGGCGGCGCGGGTGGGGATCGCGCCCTCCACCTGCATCGCGCGGGTGCGGCGCCTCGTCGAGGGCAAGGCCATCTCCGGTTTCTACGCGGAGTTCAATCCCCAGGGCGTGGGGGTGCACGCCCAGGCCATGGTGTGCCTGCGCATGAGCAAGCACGACCGGGCGGAGATCGATTCCTTCCGCAAGCACGTGCTGGCGCGGGACGAGGTGGTGTCGTTCTTCCACGTCTCGGGGCAGGACGACTTCATGCTGCACGTGGCGGTGCGCGACGTGGAGCACCTGCGGGAGTTCATCCTGAACGCGCTGTCGGTGCGCCCGGAGATCGTGCACATCGAGACGCGCATCATCTTCGAGGAGCGGCGCAACCCGGGCTTCCCGGTGTATGCGGAGGGCCGCACGGGTTGAGGGAGCGGCTCAGGCCGCCTTGGCCCAGACGTCGATGCCTTCCTGCGCGAGCGCGCGCTTGACCGCCGGGCGCTCCAGCACCCGTTCGGCGTGCGCCGTCCAGTGGGGATAGTCGCGGCGCATGTCGAGCTTGATGCGGTTGCCCCAGTAGTAGAAGACCAGCAGATACGGATCCACCACGGTGTAGGCGTTGCCGACCGCCCACCGGCGGCCGGCGAACTTGCCCTCGATGAAGGCGCAGTTCTCGACGACGTTGTCCCGGCCTTTGGCGTTGATGGCGGGATACAGCGCCTCGTCCTGCACGAAGCGCTGCGGCCGCCACACCTGTCCGTAGGCCATGGCATGCATGGTGCCGGACAACCAATTGAACCACTCGAAGCAGCGGGCGGCGGCGAGCCTGCCTTGGGGGAAGAGCGCGGGCGCGGTCGCGCCCTGGGCGATGTACCAGGAGACCGCCGGCAGCTCCGTCAGGATCTCGCCCTCCTCCGTCACCAGCACCGGCACGCGGCCCTTGGGATTGATGGCGAGGTATTCGGGAGTGCGGGTCTTGCCCTCGGCGATGGTGACGAGCTCGAGCGCGTACGGCTGCCCGATCTCTTCCAGGAGGATATGCGGGGCCAGGGAACAGGCGCGGGGGGAGTAATAGAGTCTCAGCATGCCTTCAACCCTCGGGGCAAACCAGAATGGTCGGCAATGTCCGCCCAGCGCATGGCTGCATGTCAGGACCGCACTGCGGGCCGGCGGCGCAGGTTGACGAGGGCGACGCTGGAGATCACGACGACGCCGCCCAGGAGCGCCTGCAGCGCCGGCTGCTCGTGGAGCAGGAGCCATGAGATGAGGAGCGCGAT
>DATIEQ010000100.1:0-2225 GCA_035455665.1 Gammaproteobacteria bacterium
TGCGGAACGCGCGGCCGACTGCCGCCATGGCGGCATAGGGCGCTGCGGTCCAGGCGGCGAGGCCGGCGAAGAACAGCCAGCTGCCTACCCCGTCGAAATCGCCTACGAAGAGCATGAAACCGATGCTGCCCCCGGCGCCCACCGCCGGTGCGATGAGCGAGATCCACTTGAGGGTCCGGCTCACCTGGACTTCAGGACGAGGTAGAGGAGGAGCAGCGCCAGGGCGAACGTGACGATCCGGGTGATGGACCGGATCGTCGTGGGCGCGCGGACGAGCGTCGGCGGCGCGGCCGGCAGGTTGCCGCCGCCCTGGGAAGGGGGTGGCTGCAGCATGCGTTTCGCTTCCCAGGCCGTCAGCGCCGTGATGAGCCAACGCAGAGGGGATGGAAGCGCTTGCAGGGAGGCGGCTTCCTTGCCGTTGATGAGGATGCGCGCTTCGATCTCCGGCTTGAAATCCGCCTTGAGCTGGCCCGTCCGCTGCAACTGCAGCGCGCGTTCGTAGAGCGCGCGCACCTCGGGAGGCATCTCCTCGGGACTCGAGTAGCTCTTGCCGTTGACGGTGATGGTCTGGTTGATGAGCGCCATGGGCGCCGCCCTAGACCTGGGATGTCAGAGCTTAGCGAGGATGAAGGCGATGAGCGCCATCGCGATGAGTGCGCCACCGATCAGCAGCCAGTTGAAGCGGGCCGGGCCGCTCGCGCCGGCCGCCGCCGTGGCTGAGCCCGGCGCCTTCGCCGCCCGCGGCGTGGTGGCGTCCACGCTGAAATCCCGGAAGGTCTCCATGGCGGCCTGTTGGTGCTCGTATTGCTTGCGCACCTCGGGGGGCATGCTGTCCACGCTGTCGTATTCCTTGCCCTCGAACACGAGCTTGATCTTGGAGCCTTCCGCCGCCGTCTGCGAGGCTTTCAGGGCGACTTCGTAGACACGGCGCAACTCCGGCGGCATGTCCTCGACGCTGCGGTACTCGCTGCCGCCGATCACGATGCGCTTGTCGCCGTCGCCGCTCACTGTCCGTCCGCCTTCCATACCTGCTTTGATCCCCATCAACCCATGAGATTCGCCGCTAAGCTGAGCCACAGGGCAAGCAATACGATGTTGCTCGCCGCGTATACCGAAAACCGGTACCGAATCCGATTGTATGTCAAATGGACGAGGGTATGGGCCAGGCGCAGGGCCACATAAGCCCAAGAAATCAAAACTGTGAACTCCGTCACATGCCGCGTGACATAGGCCGAAAGACACAGCAGGTAGAACAGGACCGGCATCTCGAGGAGGTTCATGAGATTGCGGTTCGCGACCGCCACGTCCCCGGGCACGTTCGCGTTCTCGCCGTAACGGAAATCGTGGGCCTTCACCCTTCCCGCGAAGCCCGCACTGAAGCGCTTGTAGCCGGTGTAGCCCAGCACCACGAACGTCAGCAGCATGAGGGCGAGCATGGGCGCAAAGATGGGTTCGGCCTGCATGGGAGTTCCCCTAGATTGCCCTGCTATGAAAGCAGTCTAAAGCAAGCTCAGGATGCTTAGCACGCAAACATATGATCAATCTTCGAATACTGCGTAAGCACGCATGGGGATATACCCAAGCTTGCCACGCTCACGGCGCCCGGATCAGGTCTCTGCGATGACTGCGATCGAGACCTTCATGCCTTTCGGGCGAATGGGCAACTTCGCACCCTGCCGTGCTGGCGGGTCCTTGGGGAACCACCTGCCCCACTCTTCGTTCATGCCCGCGAACTCGCTTTCTTCGGCGAGTATGAAAGTGGCGCTCACCACCTTATCCATGGAGCTGTGCGCAGCTGCGAGGATGGCCTCGACGTTCTTCAGGCACTGCCGCGTCTGTTCCTGGATGGTCTCCCCCACCACGTTCCCGCTGGTATCGAAAGGACCTTGTCCGGAGACGAACACGAAACCGCCTGCCTTCACGGCCTGGCTGTAACCGGCCAGTGACTTGGGGGCCTTGTCGGAATGGATGATCTGCTTGGTCACGCTGCACTCCTTAGACGATCGCGTAGGCCCGCACCGGAAAAGTGCCGAATCCTTTCACCTTCACCGGCGCCGCATGGAAGCGGAATCCCTGGTCCGGAAGTTTCTCCAGATTGCACATGTGCTCGCAGATCGGGATGTCGGCCCCCAGCAGCACGGTATGCACCGGTCGCGCGCCGGTGGCGGTGCCGTCGATGTTCAGGGAATCTATCCCCACGAAAGCCGCGCCCTGCTCCTTGAGCC
>DATIEQ010000101.1:0-3076 GCA_035455665.1 Gammaproteobacteria bacterium
CACGACATCTATCTCTCCGGCCCTCCACCCATGGTGCAGGCGGCGCGCGCCGCCTTCCCCGCCCGCGGCGCCGATCTCCTGCACACTTACTCCGACAGCTTCGACTTCCCGCCGGAAGTGCGCGCCGCGCTCGAGGCGAAGGCGAAAGCCTAGCTTGCGGCTCTGGTCCCTGCACCCCCAATACCTCGACGCGAAGGGCCTCGTCGCTCTGTGGCGCGAAGCGCTCTTGGCCCAAGCCGTGTTGGCCGGGAAGACCAAGGGCTACACACACCATCCCCAGCTATTGCGCTTCCAGAAATCCCGCGCGCCGAGAAAATACATAGCCGCTTATCTCAAGGCCGTGCATGACGAGGCCGTGCGCCGCGGCTACCGATTCGATGCAAAGAAGATCGGCCGCAGCACGGGTATCAGAGCGAGATCGCTCCGGGTCAGCAGCGGACAGCTCGAATACGAGTGGACACATCTCATGAAGAAGCTCGGAAAGCGTGATCCGCTACGGCGCAAACAACTCTCGAGCACTAACAGACTGAAACCTCACCCATTATTCAGAATAACAGCGGGCGGAGTCGCCGAGTGGGAAGTGCTGTAGCGTGCCCCGCAGGGTGCTGTGTAACAATTCGTTACATGTGTCACCACTGCCCCACAAACCGCCAACCCTAAGCTCGCGCGCCCACAGCTGCAAAGGTTGACAGTCATCCATCGGGCCGCGTCCTGCGCACGAGCCTATACTTGGGATGCCCACGTGAGACACCGGTGATACCGCCATGAAAACGCCGTTCGTACCCTCGATCCTGCTGTGCCTCGCGGCCCTGCTTTCAGCCAGCGCCTGGGCCGGCGACATCAAGGTCTACAAATGGACCGATGCCCAGGGCCTGCTGCATTACAGCGACAAACCGCCGCTGGACGCCACCGCGGACCTGCAGACCCTGCAGTTCGATCTGCCGCCGGTGGACACGGCGGCGCTCGCCGCGTCGGAGGCGGAGATGGCGCAGCTATCCGCGGCCTTGCGACAGCAGCAAGCCGAGGAGGACCTGGCGCGGCAACGGCAGGAACTGGCTGCACAGCAGGCGGAACTCGCAGCGACGCTCGCCAGCCTGCAGCAAGCCACGGTTGCGGCTGCCCAGCCGCAGCAAATCTTCTATGCCGCGGCGGCCTCGCCTTTCATACGGCGGCATCACGAGCCGGACCAGGACGATTTCATGCGGATGCCGCATGCGCGGCCTAAATCAACGATGCCCGCCCCGCCCCTCGCTGTCACCTCCCTTCCGGATAAGCATCAACGGCCCTGAGCTTGGGGCGCAGCCGAGGCTTTGATCTCGGTGCCCTTGGTCAATATGACCCAATCCGTGCCGTTGCGCGAGAAGCCGGTGCTGTAGCTCGCGCCGGAGGCACTGCGGTAGGAGCGGGTGATGCGGTAGTGCAGCGGCACGCCGTAGGCGTCGTGGGTCTCCTGCAGGAAGGTCCACAGCGTGCCTCTGATGGTGAGCGTCATGTCCGGCTGCGGCTTGCCGCCGACGTTCTCTTGCACGCGGTAGACGCCCGCCGGGAGGTCCCACGCGAAGCTCAGCACCGATTGCAGCGTCCCGTTCGCAGTGACCTTGCAGGTGAGCATCGCATCCACCCGCGCGCAGTCGCGCTGTTCAAGGTAATTCTGGGAACCCTCGCGGCTGAACTCCGTGGCGAAGCTCTGCACGTCCACCTTCCAGTTGCCGGAGAACTGCGCGGCGACGACGGCCAGGGGATCGACTGCCGGCGTATCCGCCAAGGCAAACACAGGCGCCAGCAGCGCCGCCGCCATGAGACAGATCGTTTTCATGTTCATCTCCCCGGGGCGACCGCCTGCGGCGGCCTTTCGAGCAGGAACGCCGCCAGGATAAGCGCCAGGTACAACACGAGAGCACTGATGGCGACGAGGCTCACCGACGGCGGCGGGTTCGCATTGCTGCCGACCTGCAGGCCCGCCAGCAGCACGCACAACACGATCGCGGCCACGCGGCGGTTGCAGGTAAGTTCCCGGTACTTGGCTAGATAGTACGCCAGCCCGCCGAAGAAGATCGCGAGCTCGAGCGCCATCTCTAGCAGCGGGTGGTTCCACAGGCCCAAACCCACCTTGAAGCTCTCGTCCGTGAGGTCGAGGTCAGGGCTGTGGACGATCAGGTCCAGGAACCAGTGGGAGGCGACCGCGAGCGCCAGGATGAGCGCGGGCCGCGGCGAGCCCTGGTAACGCGTCGTCACGCGGTAGAGGCCGAAGGCGACCGCCGACCAGCCAACCGCGGCCATGAGGCTGTGGGTGTAAGGGTAGTAGTCGAAACTGAGCGGCGTCGAGGGATTGATGCCGGGCACGATGCTCACCTTCTCGACGCCCGCGAGCACCAGGAGGCACCACAGGACGTCCACCCCCTGCACCGCCAGGAAGAACAGCCACAGGGGGATCTTCTTCTCGACGCTGCGGAGCGCGAACGCTACGCCGTAATGTCCTACGAACACGGGTTTCTCCTCCTGTATAAATTATGCAGCATGCCGGGCAGCCGGGTGCGCAAGATCCCGGAAGACGCCGCCGGGCCCCGCCCCTAACATGGGCACCCTTTGACGGAGGTGTGCCCATGTTCCATGAACGCGTCCGAAACTGGCCGGTCTCTCCGGCGTGGGCTTACTATCATCGGCCCCGCCCTGGCGCCACGACGAGGGAGCGCTGACATGGCCGCGAAATCACCCATCGATTGGCCGCGCGTGCTGCACGAGGCTTGCCGCCGCATCGAGCGGGACGGCGGCGAGCGCTCGCTCACGGCTCTGGCGCGCCGTCTCAGCGTGAGCCCCTCGGAACTGCAGCGCCAGTTCAAGCGCCGTCTCGGCGCGAGCCCGAAGGCATACGGCCAGGCGCTGCAACTGCACCGCCTCGCACGGCGCGTGAGCCGCGAGCGCTCGGCGCTCGACGCGACCCTCGCCGCCGGCTTCGAGTCCACCGCCGCCGCCTATTCCGCCGCCGGCGCGCTCGGCGTGCCGCCGGGGAAGCTGCGCCGGACCCTCGACATCGGCTGGTGGCTCGGGCTCTCGGATCTCGGCTGGATGCTCATGG
>DATIEQ010000102.1:0-3155 GCA_035455665.1 Gammaproteobacteria bacterium
GATCACGCTGCGCATGATCCCGGCCACGGGCATCGCCTCCAAGCTGCCGCGTAGCAGCACGGCGGTCACCATCGAGCGGCCCAAGATCATCATCAGCCTGCTGGCGGACGGTGAGATCGTGGTCGAGGACCAGAAGATGACGGCCGACCAGCTCACTTCCTATCTGCTGGCGCGCGACCCCGCGCACGCGAACGTGACGATCGCCGGCGCCAAGGAGGCGTCGCTCCAGTATCTGGTGATCGTGATGGACGCGGCCCGCTCGGCGGGCGTCACGCAGATCGGTATCGCCGCGAAGAACACAGACTAAAAGGCCCTACCGTGGCACAGAGAAAATACGTCTTTTCGGAAGGCATATTCACGGCCCACAACATCCGTTCGTTGGGCGCGGCCGCGATCCTCGAGATCCTGATCGCGCTCGGCGTGGCGGGCATCCTCATCTGGGAGCAGCTGCATCCGGCACCGCCGCCGCCGCCGATCGTGACGCCGGCGATGGAGATCCCGCCGAATCCGCCGCCGCCGCCGCCGCCGCCCCCGAACCAGCCGATCAAGCCGGATATCCCGAATCCGCAGCCGCTCTCCGAGGTGCCGCCGATCCCGACGCCGGTGCCGACACCGGACGCGGTGCCGCCGTCGCCGCCCTCGCCGCCGCCGGTGCCAGTGCAGAATCCGGTGAATACCGCGAACATCGAGGCGGAGTTCATGTCCGCGTGCAAGGCCGCCATCGAACAGCAGGCGTTGGGGCATTACCCGCTTGATGCGATCAAACAAGGTGAGACCGGCACCGTCAAGGTGTCGTTCGACTATGTAAACGGCGTGGTGAGCAACATCAAAGTCGACCGTTCCAGCGGCTCCCGCTCGCTGGACCGGGGCGCCGCCGCCGCCGTGCAGTCTGCCTCATGCCCGCCCAAGCCAGCAGAACTCGCAGGTGTGAACCACTTCATCGTGGACGTTCTCTACACGCTCGGTGGGTGAGCAGCGATAGCTGCGAACGGATGTACAGGGATGTATATCCTGGGCCGCGAGCGGAGCTGGATGCGTAGCGAAGCGGGCAGCGATAGCTGCGAACGGGCTGCCGGGGACGGCAGCCCTGGACTTTCGGCGGAGCAGGATGCGGAGCCGAAAGAGCCGCGTTAGCGGCGAACGTCCTGAAAAATAAAGCCGCCTGTGATCGCTCACAGGCGGCTTTTTCTTTGCGGGTGTTTCAGAAGCTCGCCGTCTCGCCCACCTTCATGACTTTAAGCTGGGTACCGAGGCCTTTCGCCTTGAGCGCCCGGGCGAAGTCTTCCGGCGTGCCGGTGAGCACCGGGAAGGTGCCGTAGTGCATGGGGATGACGATCTCCGGCCGCACCAATTGCACCGCTTGGGCCGCCCCCGTCGGGCCCATGGTGAAGTGGTCGCCGATGCAGGCCAGCATCACCGTCACCTTGTCCGCGTCGCCGATGAGTTTCATGTCGCCGAACACGTTAGTGTCACCCGTGTGATAGAAGGTCGGGCCGTCCTTGATGCGGATCACGAAGCCGCCCGGATCGCCGGCGCCCTGCACCGGTTGAGGCTGACCCTGCGGGGCCGCGGGGTAGACCGCCGAGCCGTGCACCGCGGGCTCGAAGGTGATGCGTACCTCGCCGCCGAGGAGGCTCAGGGTTCCGCCGGCGTTGCCGAGGGTGTCATAGCCCGCCTGCGCCGCGGGAAATCCCAGGTCGGCCACCATGGCCATCCCCAGGTCGAAGTTCGTCACCAGATGGGCACCAGTGCGCTTGGCAATATCCACCGCATCGCCCACATGGTCGGAATGCCCGTGGCTCACGAGGATCAGGTCCGCCTTGTCGATGGCCGCGAGATCCTCCTTGCCTTTGGGGTTCGAGGGATTCGTGATCCAGGGGTCCACCAGGACAACGTGACCCTGGGGCGTCACGATCTTGAACGCCGCGTGGCCGTACCAGGTGAGGTTCGTGTGGCCTGCGCCGAAGACCATAGCGGGTGTGCTGAGGGCGAGAACGGCCGTGAGCGCGAAGAATAACCTGCGAAGCATGTCCATCTCCTAATTAGGGATACCAGGGGTACCTAAGTCTAGGCGAGTTTATTCCGTCGCGCGCTGGTGATTTGACACCTGTAGTGCTGCGTGTTTCCCTAAAGCCATTCCGGCGATGGGCTCGCGGCACGGCTACGAGCGAAAGCACATGGAAGTGCAGGCTGGACTTCTCGCATAGCCAGGAGGCGCAGCGGGAAGACGCCCGGATTTGCTTCCGATCGAGCTCCCTGGCGTTCAGGAGGAGTCTCACGTATGTGGAATTATGTCGCGGTCGCCCTGGGAGGCGTGGTGGGCTGTTGTGCCCGGTATGGCGTGACCCAGGCGGTGCACGCGGTCTACGGCCGCAACTTCCCGCTGGCCACGCTCATCATCAACGTGCTGGGGTGCCTGGCGATGGGCTTCCTGTTCTTCGCCACCCTGGAACGGGTGAACCTGAGCCCGGTCATGCGCACCGCGCTCCTGACCGGCGTGCTGGGCGGCTTCACCACGTTCTCGACGTTCGCCATGGAGGCGCTGTTGCTCGTGGAAGACGGCGAGACGGTCCGCGCCGTGCTGTATCTGTCCCTCTCCGTGTTCCTCGGTCTCGCCGCCGCGTTCCTGGGCGCGTACGTCGCCCGCAGCCTCTAGAGGGTGCCATGGAAAAACAGATGCTCCTGGTGCGGGTCTACTTGAGCGAAGCGGACCAGGGCCGCCGCCACAACCTCTTGGACGAGATCATGGAACTGCTGCACGACCAGCACCGTGTGCACGGCGTCACCGTGTTCCGCGGCATCGCGGGTTTTGGCGCGAAAGGGCAGGTGCATTCCGCCGACTTGCTGCGTCTCACCCAGCGCTTGCCGCTGGTGGTGGAGTTCTTCGATGAGCCCAAGGTGGTGCAGGAAGCGCTGCTGGCGCTCAACGCTATCCTCCCCTCCGGCCACATCGTCTCCTGGCCGGTAACGTGCCGTGTCGCGGACAAGAACTGAGCGCAGTATGCCTTTTGTCCGCTTGCGGTGTCTTCAGGGACACGACGTCGCGGTGGACCCCGCATGGTGGCGGCAGGGATGGTGCGGGTTGGGATTCGGTGGATGTCTCGGCTTGGGCGGTGGTTTATGCGGCGGCGGGGGCGGGAGCGGGGGCGTTGGTA
>DATIEQ010000103.1:0-2278 GCA_035455665.1 Gammaproteobacteria bacterium
CTGCAGAACTTGCCCGTCCTCTTCGCCCTCGACCGTGCGGGTCTCGTGGGGCCGGACGGCCCCACCCATGCGGGCAGCTTCGACTACGCCTACATGCGCTGCCTGCCGAACCTGGTGCTCATGGCCCCGGCGGATGAGAACGAATGCCGTCAGATGCTCTACACGGGTTTCGGCCTCAAGCAACCCGCTGCCGTACGCTATCCCCGCGGCCGCGGACCCGGCGCGAAGATCGAAAAGACCCTGCGCACGCTGCCCGTAGGCAAGGCGGAGGTCCGCCGCCGCGGCAAGCGACTCGCCCTCCTCGCCTTCGGCGCTATGGTCGAAGCCTCGCGCCCCACAGCCGATGCCCTGGATGCGACCCTCGTGAACATGCGTTTCGTGAAGCCCTTGGACGAAGCGCTGCTGCTCGAACTTTCTGCCAGCCATGACTGCTTCGTCAGCGTGGAAGATCACGCCGTGGCGGGTGGCGCGGGCAGCGCCGTCAACGAGTTCTTCGCCGCCCATGACCTTAGGCCCGCTGTCTTGAATCTCGGTATCCCGGACGCATTCATAGAGCACGGCTCACGCGAGGAATGCCTGAAGGCCGCGGGCCTGGATCCGGACGGCATCCAGGCTGCGGTGACAGCCTGGCTCGCCAAGCAGGACAAGCATCCGCGGCGCCAAGCGAGCCGCGGGTAGTACAGCATCCCTGGTATTTCCCCCCACGATTTAGTATCCTAGTAATTCACTCAGGTATAAATCTTAAAGGCCCGTCGGGCCGTAGACCCCCGGTGGATTAGCATGGATACCGACCCGGCGCTTCGAGAGGACCGCAGCATGAACGCACCCAGCCAGCCTGCCAAGAAGGCGACCGTCACCTCCATCGAGGACGTGCAGGCCAGCGCCGACACGCGCCGCATCCCCATCAACAAGGTGGGCATCAAGGACATCCGCCACCCCATCCGCATCAAGGACCGGTCCGGCGGCGAACAGCACACCATCGCCAACTTCAGCATGTACGTGGACCTGCCCCACAACTTCAAGGGCACCCACATGTCGCGCTTCGTGGAGATCCTCAACCACTACGAGCGCGAGATCACCACGGACACGTTCAAGGAGATGCTTACCGAGATGACCGAGCGCCTGGGGGCCCGCGCCGGCCACATCGAGATGCGTTTCCCCTACTTCATCAACAAGCAGGCACCGATCTCCGGTGTACAGAGTCTGCTGGACTACGATGTGACCTTCCGCGGTGAGCGCAAGGATGGTCAGAACTGCCTGCGCATCAAGGTCATCGTGCCGGTCACCAGCCTCTGCCCCTGCTCCAAGAAGATCTCCGATTACGGCGCCCACAACCAGCGTTCCCACGTGACCGTGGACGCCCGCACCCGCGGCTTCATCTGGCTGGAGGAGCTCATCGACGTGGTAGAGAAGGAGGCTTCCTGTGAGCTCTATGGCCTGCTGAAGCGCCCCGACGAGAAATACGTAACCGAGCGGGCCTACGACAACCCCAAGTTCGTGGAGGACATGGTGCGGGATATCGCCGTCAAGCTGAACGCCGACGAACGTATCCGCGCTTACACGGTAGAATCCGAGAACTTCGAGTCCATCCACAACCATTCCGCTTATGCCATGGTCGTGAAGGACAAGGATGCATCCTAGGCGAAGCGGCGCTTCGCCCAAGACGGATGCCCTGCACCGAGGGTATGGATCGTCAGCATCCGGGGTGAGTTTGGGAAACAATTCACTCGTCTAAGGTTTTTGGGGGTCTCGCAACATTATTAGTTAGTGTCTAACGCTGCACCCAAACCTTTAGTTTCCCGCCTAACCCCTTAATTTCAATGCACTCCAACGGTCGGCCCCGGCGGGTATATCCTGCCTTTGATATATGCTGTTGTATATCCGCACTTGTTTCGCCTCCAGTAATTCGGTATAGAAACGTTCGCACGCTGTAGCTGGATTGGGATCTGGCAAAGAGGGTTTAAAGGGACAGCGTGAATCCCGGTGCCTGGCACCGGTTATTTTTATATATACAGATTATCTGGGGGTTCCATGAAGTCCGATACGCTTATCCAAGCGGCGCTTGGCGCTGCTCTCCTGAGTGCGGCCGTTAGCGCCGCTGTCGCCCAAGCGCCCGCTCCGATGGTGTACGAAGGTACTGCCGGTGGCGTGAGGTACCTCGAACAGGGCCAGCCGCCGGTCATCGTCCATCCGACCGTCGAGGGCATACGCGCCGAACGTGAGGCCAATGGGAACAACCGGCTCCATGCCGCCCATGGGGGCGGCGGTGGAAGCACCA
>DATIEQ010000104.1:0-12449 GCA_035455665.1 Gammaproteobacteria bacterium
ACATAAAAGAACGGCTTAACGACGCCCATGCCCGCCCCGCCTGCATCCCCGACCGACCGCAACCAGCGGCTCGCGGACCTGTTGCACGCCTGCGCCCAGGGCCGGGAGGCGGCGTTCCAGGCGCTGTATGAGGAGGTGTCGCCGCAACTCTTCGCCCTGCTGTTGCGTATCCTCAAGAGGCGGGATCTGGCGGAGGAAGCCTTGCAGGACGCGTTCGTGAGCGTATGGCGGAACGCCGGGAGCTACTCGGCGGAGAAGGGCGCGCCCATGACCTGGCTCGTGTCCATCTGCCGCTACCGGGCGCTCGACAGCCTGCGCCGCCGCCGCCGCGAGGTATCCATCGAGCCGATGCTCGAGAGCGAAGCGGACGAGGGCGCGGGCCTCGCCGAGTTCGCCTCGCCGGCGGCGGACACGGACCTCGTCAGCAAGGCGGAGCAGCGCCGGCTCGACGACTGCCTGAAGCGCCTGAACGACGGGCAGCAACGGAGCCTCAAGCTCGCCTATTTCGACGGCTGCACCCACGAGGAGATCGCGACGAGCTTGAAGGCGCCCATCGGTACGGTGAAGAGTTGGGTGCGGCGCGGCCTCGAGGGCCTCAAGCGTTGTCTGGAAGCGGCATGAGATACGCAGGCCAAAGACTGCAGGACCTTCTGGCGGGCGAATACGTCCTCGGCCTGCTGTCGGGGGCGGCGCGCCGCCGCTTCGAACGTCTGGCGATGGACGATGCGGGCCTGCGCGCGTCCTTGGGTTTCTGGGAAGAGCGCTTCGCCACCTGGAGCTTGACCCTCGCCCCGGTGGAACCACCCAAGTATCTCTGGTGGCGCCTCATGGGCCGGACCCGCCGCGAGCGCCGGCCGGGCCGCGAGGTGCTGGGCAACCGCTTCTGGCGCGTCTGGGCGGTGGCCGCGACTATCGTCCTGGCGGTGCTGGTGGTGTCCGAGCGGCTCGCGCCGCCCGCGGAAGTGAAACCTGCCGCCGTCGCCCTGGTGTCCGACGCCAAGGGCCAGCCCCTGTGGCTCATCAGCGTGCATCCCGAGGCGCGGCGCATCGACATGAAGGTGGTCACGCCCAACCCGCCGCCCCCCGGCAAGTCCTACGAGCTGTGGATGCTGCCCGGCAGCGGCAATCCCGTGCCCATGGGTCTCATGAATCCGACGGGGATCGCGAGCGAGACCGTGTCGCCGGAGCTCCTGGCGAAGCTCGCCCAGGCGAAGGGCCTCGCCATCTCCCTGGAGCCCGCAGGCGGCTCCCCCACGGGGCTGCCCACGGGCCCGGTGGTCTATACCGCCGCCCTGGTGTCCGCCTGATGGCCGCCGGTAATAAACCCCCGGAGGGCGCGGTCTCAGACCCCATGGGAGCACAGCACCGCTTCGAGATGCTGGCGAAGGCCCACGTGCCGGGCCTGTACCGCTACGCCTACTGGCTGTGCCGGGACCGGACACTCGCCGAGGACCTGGTGCAGGAGACCCTGCTCAGGGCCTGGCGCTCCATCGGATCACTACGCGAAGAGGCTGCGGCAAGACAATGGCTCGTCACCATCCTGCGCAACGAATTCATGCGTGAGCTCTCGAAACGCAAGGACACGGTGGCCATCGACGACCTGCCGCTGCCGGACCTGAAGGCGAGCGTGGGCGGTGCCGACACCGACGTGTTCGACGTGCGGCGCGCCATGTGGAAGCTCGCCCCGGAGTACCGGGAGCCGCTGATGCTGCAGGTGCTCATGGGCTGCACCACCCAGGAGATCGCGGAGACTTTGGAACTTACCCAGGGCGCGGTGCTCACGCGCCTGCACCGCGCGCGCAACCAGTTACGCGAGGTGCTCGGGATGGGCGGGATACAGATTGGAGAAGACGTGGCATGACGACCGCAGTGACTTGTCTCGACGTACGCCGCCTCATGGGCGCGGAGCCACAGCGCCGTGACCCGGCGGTGGCGGAGCACCTGCGCGGCTGCACCGCCTGTGCCGCGTTCGTGCGCGACATGCAGGCGCTCGACCTGCGCCTCGAGCGGGCGTTCAAGGTGGAGGTGCCCGAGGGTCTGGAGGCGCGCATCGTGCTGGATGCGACGCTGAAGCACGGCCGTCGCGCCTGGCAGCCCTGGCTCGCGGCCGCCGCGAGCACGCTGCTCGCGGTCACCCTCGCCGTCACCGCCTACCGCCACAAGAACCCCGTGGGTCCGGACCTCGCGGCCGCGGTGGTGGGCCACATCGAGAACCCCGAGGAGGCGGACGCGCTTGCTCCCGACCGGTCGCTCATCCATGACGCGAGCCTGGTGGAGGGCGCCATGAGCGGCGCCGGCGTCAGCCTGGACGGCGGCATGAGCGATGTGACCTACGCCCACACCTGCCTGTTCCGCGGCGAGCGGGTGGTGCACCTCGTGTTGCACGGCGAGCACGGCCCGGTGACGGTGATGCTCCTGCCCCACATCCACGTGGATGCGCCCATGCCGGTGGACGAGGACGGTTACCACGGCATCATCGAACCCGCTGGCCCGGGCAGCATCGCCATCGTGACCCACACGGACATGCCCATGGGACCGATGGTCGCCATGGCAAAAGCGCTCTCGCCTAAAGTGAAATGGACGTTGTGATCGCCTGACAGTGTGCTTGGTTTTTAACGGCCGCCCTGGGCGGCCGTCGCATTTATAATGACGGTCCCTTCCTCAGGCCCGTCCTTCCATGAAAACGATCGATAAGGATTTGGTAGCCGCGCTGCACGCCAAGGCTGCCGCTGCGTCGCGCCTGCGCACCCACCACAACCTGCATCCGACCCACGAGGATCCGATCCAGCGCATGTGCATGGCCATGGAGCCCGGCACCTACGTGCGCCCGCACCGGCACCCGGAGAAGTGGGAGCTCCTGCTCATCGTGAGCGGCGATATGCGGGTGCTGCATTTCGACGCCCAGGGCCAGGTCCTGTCCGCGACCCGTCTCGCGACGGGCGGTGAGACCTTAGGGCTCGAGACCCCGGTCGACACCTGGCACGGCGTCGTGACGCTCGCGCCCGCTACGGTGGTGTTCGAGTGCAAGCTGGGCCCCTACGTGCCGACGGTGGAGAAGGATTTCGCTGCCTGGGCACCGGCCGAGGGCCATGCGCGCTGCGCGGAATTCGAGAGATGGTTCAGGGCGGCTCAGGTAGGCGATCTACCGCCGGCATTCAAAGCATAAAGGCTGAAAATTGATCTTTTGCTCCCCAGCGTCGTTAAAAATGCCCTCGCAATCCTCACGTACAATCAGAGTACGCTCCGGTTGCTCGGGCATTTTTGCCTAGCTGGAAAGCAAAATCTCTAATTTTCAGCTTGCACGTGGTTCTTGCATGAAAAAATCACTTCACAAAGATGGAAAGATCCGTTGCCGCTGGGCGCCGCCGGATGACCCGATCTATACCGCCTACCACGACAAGGAATGGGGCGTGCCGGTGCACGACGACCGGCTATTGTTCGAGTTCCTAGTGCTGGAAGGGGCGCAGGCGGGGCTCTCCTGGTCCACCATCCTGCACAAGCGCGCGAACTACCGCCGTGCGTTCCAGCGCTTCGACCCGAAGAAGGTCGCCCGTTTCGGCAAGGGAGACGTCGCGCGCCTGTTGAAGGATGCCGGCATCGTCAGGAACCGCCTCAAGATCGAGAGCGCGGTGTCGAACGCCAAGATCTTCCTGGAAGTCCAGAAGGAATTCGGCAGCTTCGACAAGTACATCTGGTCTTTCGTGGGTGGGAAGACGAAAGTGAATCGCTGGACGGGTTCCAAGCATCCGCCGGCGAGTACGAAGGAATCGGACGCCATGAGCAAGGATCTCAAGAAACGCGGCTTCCGCTTCGTGGGTTCCACCATCTGCTATGCGTTCATGCAGGCAACGGGCATGGTCAATGACCACCGCACGGAATGCTTCCGCTATAGCAAGATCTAAGCTTGCCCAGCCCGGTAGCGGTCGTACAGGGGTATCGCCTGCCCCGTGGTCAGGAATCCCAAGCTCTCGTCTCCGGGTGTGAGGCGCAGGTAGAGGTTGCCTGTGGTGGAGTGATAGACGGCCTTGAGTCGCAGCTCCAGTTCTGCCTCACCCAGACAGGACGCGAGCATGGCGGATGAGGCTCCGAACCAGAGTCCCGACCAATGATCTGCCGGGATCGGCGAATCTGCGCGGAACAGGGAAGGCAGGTGCTGGCGGGAAGCCTTGGGCATGAGCATGAGCTGCGAGACGAGCCCGAGCAGTTCCCTGAGACTGCCCGTGAACATGACCGTCTCGTCGGGGATAGGGAGCATGCTGGCGGGTCGCCTAATCTCGAGCGAATATCCGCGAGTTCTCGCGGAATGCTTTGAACTCCAGCGCGTTGCCGCTGGGATCCTTGAAGAACATCGTCGCCTGCTCGCCCACCTGGCCCTTGAAGCGGATGCCGGGCTCGATGACGAACTGCACCTTGCCCTTCAATCTCTCTGCCAACTTCTCCCACTGATCCCATTCGAGGATCACGCCGAAGTGACGCACCGGCACGTCTTCGCCGTCCACCGTGTTCGTGGACGCGTCTTTCTCCGGCGCTGCGAGATGGGCCACGATCTGGTGGCCATAGAGGTTGAAGTCTATCCATTCCTTCGATTCCCGCCCTGTGGGGCAACCCAAGAGTCCCGTATAAAATTGCCGAGCCTCCTCCAAGTCACGGACAGGGAAGGCCAGATGAAACGGCTGGAGTGTAGTCACGCCCAGTCCCTCGGCTTCAGGAACTTCTCATATAGCTCGGCCTCTTTCGATCCCGGTTCGGGCTTCCAGTCGTAGTCCCAGCGGACTAACGGCGGCAGCGACATGAGGATGGACTCGGTGCGGCCGCCGGACTGCAGGCCGAAGAGCGTGCCCCGGTCGTAGACCAGGTTGAACTCCACGTAGCGGCCGCGGCGGTAGAGCTGGAACCGTCGTTCCCGTTCGCCGTACTTCGTGTTGCGGCGCCGCTCCACGATGGGCGTATAGGCGGGGAGGAAGTGGTCGCCCACGCTGCGGGCGAAGGCGAAGGAACGCTCGAAGCCCTCCGCGTTCAGGTCGTCGAAGAAGAGCCCGCCGATGCCACGCGGCTCGTTGCGGTGCTTGAGGAAGAAGTACTCGTCGCACCACTGCTTGTAGCGGGCGTAGGCCTCGCTGCCGAAGGAGGAGTCGCAGGCGGCCTTGGCGGTCTCGTGCCAGTGGCGGGCGTCTTCCTCGAAACCGTAGTAGGGCGTGAGATCGAAGCCGCCGCCGAACCACCACAGCGGCGCTTCGCCGTCCTTGGCGGCGGCGAAGCAGCGCAGGTTCATATGGGTGGTGGGCACGTAGGGGTTGAGCGGGTGCAGCACCAGGGAGACGCCGAGCGCCCGCCAGGGACGGCCCGCGAGCTCGGGCCTGTGCGCGGTGGCGGAGGCGGGCAGTGCCTGGCCGCGCACGTCCGAGTAATTCACGCCCGCTTGTTCGAAGAGGCCACCGTCCTTGAGCACCCGGCTCTCGCCGCCGCCGCCCTCGGGCCGGGTCCAGGCATCGCGCTTGAAACGCCCCTTGCCGTCGAGCTTCTCCAGCGCGCCGGTGATGCGGTCCTGCAAGTCCCGGAGATAGTTCTCGACGGCCCGGATATCCATGCCGCTATGTTAACCCGCTCTTAGTATCGTGCCCGTCAGTGCTTCGCGGATCTCGGTGGGTTTGGAGAGGCCGCCCACGGCCCCCGGCAGGATGTAATCAACGCTGTCGCCGAACAGCGAGCGCAGCTGGGTGCTGCTGCGGGCGGGGGAGCGGCCGCTGTGGTTCGCGCTGGTCGAGACGAGCGCCATGCCGCAGGCGTCGCAGAGCGCGCGCGCAACGGGATGGGCGGTGACGCGCACGGCGATGGTGCTGCGGCCGCCCGAGAGCCAGAAGGGCAGCGCGGGCGCCGCCGGCACCACCCAGGTGACGGGACCGGGCCAGCTCGCCTCGAGCTTCGTCCGCACCGCGGCATCCAGGTGCGCGATGAAGGGCAGGAGCTGGGCGAGTTCCGAGGCGATGAGGATCAATCCCTTGGACGCGGCGCGACCCTTCAGCCCGAAGATGCGCTCCACGGCGGCGTATTCGAGGGGATCGCAGCCCAAGCCGTAGACCGCTTCAGTCGGATAGGCGATGACGCCGCCGGCCCGAACTGTTTCTACGGCTCGGCGTAGGGGCCAGGCGGCGGGAAGCATCGCGGGATCAGCCGACGGCGGCTTCCGCTTCCGGCGGCGGGGCCAGCTCCGGCGCGGGCTCCGCGTAACCGCATTCCTTGCGCGGACAGACCCGCTCGGTGCCTTTGCGTTTCGTGGTCTTCACCGTGAGGATCGGCCAGCTGCAGGACGGGCAGGGCTGCGCCAGGGGCAGGTTCCAGACTGCGTACTTGCAGTCCGGGTAGCGGGCGCAGGAGTAGAACACCTTGCCGTAGCGGGACTTGCGCTTGAGGAAGGTGGCCTGCTTGCACTCCGGGCATTCGACGCCCGTGTCCGCCGGCTTCTCCAGCGGCTCGATGTGCTTGCAGTTGGGGTAGCTGGAGCAGCCGATGAACTTGCCGTAGCGGCCGCGGCGGATGATGAGGTCCGAGCCGCACTTCGGGCACTGGCGTCCCTCGATCTTCTGCGGTTGGGCGGCCTGTTCGGCGGTCTCGTCCAGGTTGCGGGTGTAGTTGCACTCGGGGTAGCCGGTGCAGCCGATGAAGCGGCCGCGGCGCCCGAGGCGGATGGACAGGGGCTTGCCGCACTTGGGGCAGGCCTCGTCCATGGCTTCCGTGGTCACGTCCTTGCGCGAGACGTTCTCCTCCTTGTGGTCCACGAGTTTCTTGAACGGGTCCCAGAACTCGTGCATCACCGGCACCCAGTCCTTCTCGCCGCGCGAGACGGCGTCGAGCTCGTCTTCCATGAGCGCGGTGAAGCCGTAGTCCACGTACTGGGTGAAGTGCTCAGTGAGGAACTTGGACACCACGCGGCCCACGTCCGTGGCCTTGAAGCGCTTGCGGTCCATCTCCACGTATTCGCGCGCCTGCAAGGTCGAGATGATGGTGGCGTAGGTGGAGGGGCGGCCGATGCCGTATTCCTCCAGCGCCTTGACCAGGCTTGCTTCCGTGAAGCGCGGCGGCGGCTCGGTGAAGTGCTGGTCGCACTTGACGCCCTTGAGCGCGAGGGTCTCGCCCTCCACGAGCGGCGGCAGCATGCGCTCCTCGTCGTCTTCCGCGGCAGCCGCGTCGTCCTGGCCTTCCTGGTAGACGGCCATGAAGCCGGGCACCACCAGCACCGAGCCGCTGGCGCGGAAGCGGCTGTCGCCGCCCGCGTCGAGGTCCGCACCCACGGTGTCGAACACCGCCTGCTCCATCTGCGACGCGATGGTGCGCTTCCAGATGAGCTCGTAGAGCTTGCGCTGCTCCTCGGTGAGCTTGCCGTGGATCTCCTCCGGCGCGCGCGCCGCGGAGGTGGGGCGGATGGCCTCGTGGGCCTCCTGGGCGTTCTTGGATTTTGTCTTGTAGACCCTGGGTTCCGGCGGCAGGTGGTCCGCGCCGAAGCGTTTGCCGATGACCTCGCGGATCTCGGCCACGGCCTCCGCCGCCAGGTTCACCGAGTCGGTGCGCATGTAGGAGATGAGGCCCACCGGGCCTTCGCCGGTGAGGTCGATGCCTTCATACAGCTGCTGGGCCGTGCGCATGGTGCGCTGGGCCCCGTATCCGAGCTTGCGCGAGGCTTCCTGCTGCAGGGTGGAGGTGGTGAAGGGCGCAGCCGGGTTGCGGCGGCGCTGCTTCTTCTCGACGGAGGTGACCTTGAGCTTGCCGCCGGTGGACTTCAGCAGCGCCTGCTCCGCGGCGCGGGCGGCAGTCTCGTCGCGGAAACTGAACTGCTCGACCTTCGTGCCCTGGAACTGCGCCAGGCGCACACCGAAACCCTGGCCGGCCTTCTCGGCCTGGCCTTCCAGCGTCCAGTACTCCTCGCTCTTGAACTTCTCGATCTCGTCCTCGCGCTCGCAGATGAGGCGTAGCGCCGGGCTCTGTACCCGGCCGGCGGACAGTCCGCGGCGGATCTTCTTCCACAAGAGCGGCGAGAGGTTGAAGCCCACCAGGTAATCGAGGGCGCGGCGCGCCGTCTGCGCGTTCACCAGCTCCTGGGACAGGGGGCGGGGGTTCGCCACCGCTTCGTTGACGGCTTTCTGGGTGATCTCGTAGAAGGCCACGCGGTGCACGGCCTTGTCCTTGAGGATGCCCTTCTCCTTGAGGATCTCGTAGAGATGCCAGGAGATGGCCTCGCCCTCCCGGTCCGGGTCGGTGGCGAGGTAGAGCGCGTCCGCCTTCTTGAGCGCCTTGGCGATGGCGTCCACATGCTTTTCGTTGCGCTCGATGAGCTGGTACTTCATGGCGAACTCCTTCTCGGGGTCCACCGCGCCCTCCTTGGGCACCAGATCGCGCACATGGCCGTAGGACGCCAGCACCTCGAAGCCCTTGCCGAGGTACTTCTTGATGGTCTTGGCCTTCGCGGGAGATTCGACGATGACGAGGTTTTGACTCATATATATACAGCAATACTACAAAAGGTTTTCACAACGCAAGTTTGCGGCCATCAAAACGAAGCCCGGCGGATGGCCGGGCGATTGAAGAATTCGTGCGCCGCCGGGGCGTTTCGCCCCGGCGGACGCCGCCCTGACAATCGTCCGTACAGCGCGTAACGCATGCTCAATGCATCACGCCGAGCGAGTCGTCGAACACCAGTTCCTCCATGCGCGCGTAGGCATCCTCCTGCCCGGGGCGGTTGAACAGCACCATCAGGATGATCCATTTCACCTGTTCCAGGTCGATCTCGCCGCTGTCCAGCGCCATGATCCGGTCCACCACCACCTCGCGCTGCGCGGGTTCGAGGATACCGATGTTCTCCAGGTATTGCAGGAAGCCCCGGCACTCCACCGTGAGCTTCTCCAGTTCCTGCGGGGCGTACAGGCGTAGCGCATCGCGCTGCTGTATCGGCGGTTCGCAGTCGGGCGGGTTCCTGGCCAGGTTCTCCAGCCAGTCGAAAGCCCGGTTGATCTCGGTCTTGGCGAAACCGGCTTCCTCCAGTTCCACCGTCAGCGTCTCGCGGTCGGCCTCCTTCTCGCTGTCGTCGTCCTCCAGGTAGTTTTCGAAGAGATACATGAGAACGTCGAGCACGTTTTCTTTCATCATGACGTCACGACCTCTTGTGCACCCGGGAATATCGGCCGCCCGGCGAAGCTTCCACCTGTCCCTGAAGCTCGAGCATCAGGAGCATGGAGGAAACCACATCGGGCGTCAATCCAGTTCGCTCGACCAACGCGTCCACCGATGTGGGGGCGTAGTCCATGGAATTCAACAGCAACGCGTATTCGGGATCCTCCGGCGCACCCGTCGCTGCGTGCGCGGGTGCGGCCTGCACCCGCGGCGCGTCGAGCTTCAGGAGCGGCGCGAGTTCCTCGAGGATGTCGCCGGCCGACTCCACGAGCTTCGCGCCTTCGCGGATGAGACGGTGACAACCGTGCGACATCGGGTTGTGGATCGAGCCGGGGATGGCGAACACCTCGCGGCCCTGTTCGCCCGCGAGCCGCGCGGTGATCAGCGAGCCCGAGCGGCTCGCCGCCTCGACCACCAGCGTGCCCACCGACAGCCCGCTGATGATGCGGTTGCGCCGCGGAAAATGACCGGGGAGCGGCGGAGTGCCCGGCGGGAACTCGCTCACCAGCAGGCCCTGCGCGGCGATCTCCTCCGCGAGCTCACGATGCGCCGGCGGGTAGGGCTTGTCGAGGCCCGTGCCCCAGACCGCCACGGTCTTGCCGCCGCCCTTGAGTGCGCCGCGGTGGCTCGCCGCGTCGATGCCGAGCGCCATGCCGCTCGTGATGGTGAGCCCGCAACCCACGAGGTATTCGGAGAACGCCTCGGCGTTGCGCCGTCCTTCGGTGCTCGGGTTGCGGCTGCCCACCATCGCGAGCTGCGGGCTCGCGAGCAGCGCCGCGTCGCCGCGCACATACAGCGCCACGGGTGCGTCGGGGAGGTCGCGGAGCAGCGGCGGGAAGACGGGGTCGGTGAGGGGGATGAGCCGGGCGCGGCTCGTCTCGAGCCAGGCGAGATCCTGCTCGGCCGCCTTGAGGTCAGGCTGTCTAAGGGCCCGGCGCGCCTCGGCGGGGAGCTTGAGTTCGTCGAAGAGGCTGTCCGCGGCGGAGAAGCTGGCCGCGACGCCGCCGGACCGGGCCAGCAGGCGAAGGGCGCTCCCGGGTCCCAACCGCGGGGTGCGGACCAGGGCGAGCCAATGAAGTGCGTCCTCTCGGTCTATGTCCCGTACTCCCTGCCAGGGATACGAACGCGCTTCCGATATGCCGATGCCGTCATTCCGCCTCGTCTTGTCGCCGTCCCGTGGACGCGTCTCTCAGGGGCTCTGCACCGCGTCCTTGAGGTGTATCTCGTGGGTCGCTTCCATCACCAAGGCGTAGCTCAGTTCCTTGAAGCTGCGGAACACCATGAGCGTGCCGGAGCGCTCCTGCGGGAGCTGCACTGAGCCGCCGAACCAGCCATGCGGGTCCTTGACCTTCTCGCCGATGCGATAGATTTGCAGCACGGTGCCCGGGTCCACGCCGGCATCCAGGCCGCGGTTCAGGACCACCACGTTGAATTGGCCGATCTGGGCGATGCCGCCCAGGACCGCCATGATCTGGCCCTGCACTTCCTTGGCGGGGCGATGCGGCATGAACGAGGCACCGATGTCGATGCCGCCGGCCGACGGCAGAAGACGGTCGCCCGGGAGACCTTCCTGGACCGAACTCGTGAACAGAAGCTTGACTGGATCCGTCCAGGCTTCCACCTCGGCGTCACCGATGTACGTGGCCTGGTAACCGAGCGTGTCGCCGCTGTCCGGATCCACGTACTTGTCGCCGAGCCGGTAGATCTCGTAGCGCCCGCCGTTCTCCTGCTTGAGATCACGGGCGAACATCTCGTCGCCCGCGCCCACGGCCGGACGCTTGTCCATGGAGCTCAACAGGTAACCCGCGTCCTCGAGCTCGCTCTTGTCCACGGGCCGGGTCTTCGTCAGGAACGGCTTGATGACGGACAGCGGCAGGGCCGGCACGGCGGCGCTGAGCGGCAGGTAATGGACCTGAGGTTCGAGTTTGGTCACGGGGAGGCTCGTGGCAGGCGCAGCCGCGACCGGTGCCGGCGCAGTGCTCACGGGCGGCGGGGTGACGGCGGTCACCACCTGGCCCTGCCGTTCCACGGTGAGCGTGGGACGACCGTTGTTGTACCCCAGGATCAGCACGTCGCCGGGATAGATAAGGTGGGGGTTCTTCACGTCCGGATTGGCGTACCAGATATCCGGCCACAGCCAGGGATCCTTGAGGTACAGGGAGGCGATGCCCCAGAGGGTGTCGCCCTTCTTGACCGTATAGCGCGTCGGCGCCGTGGCCTCGACCGGCGGCGGCGCGGTGGCGGGCACCGGGGCCGCGACCGTGGCGGGGGCCGGCGCGGGCGCCGGGGGCGCTTTCTTGGGGGCATGGGCGCAGGCCGTGAGCAGCCCAGCGGACAGCAGCAGGGTGGCGAGACAAGGCGCGTTATAATCTTTCATTGATGCACTCCACGACTCGCCTGACGCGCCCGCCCTTGAGTGACATTACGTGGGTCTTTTTTCCCACTTGTTGGCGGCAGGGGCTGCCGGGCAACTTTGCAGTAGCATCATAACTTTAGCAGCATTTTGTGCAAAAGTGCATGAGGATTTGAGAGCCCGGCTTTAAAGCCGGGCTTGTGGACCCCATCTTTCCGGTACCCCTATGGCCCTGCTCGATATTCTGCATTTTCCCGACCCCCGGCTGCGCCTCAAGGCGAAGCCCGTGGCGGCCGTGACCGACGCCCACCGGCGCCTGGTGGAGGACATGCTGGAGACCATGTATGCGGCCCCCGGCATCGGTCTTGCGGCGACCCAGGTGGGGGTGGCGGAACGGATCATCGTGATCGACGTCTCCGAGGAGCGCAACGAGCCCCGCGCCTACTTCAACCCGCAGATCCTCGCCCGCGAGGGCACGGAACGGATGGAGGAGGGCTGCCTGTCGGTGCCCGGCGTGTTCGAGGAAGTGGAGCGCGCGGAGCGCATCCGTGTGCGTGCCCTGGACCGTCACGGCAAGTCCCTGGAGTTCGACGCCGACGGCCTGCTGGCCGTCTGCATCCAGCACGAGATCGATCACCTCAACGGCAAGCTGTTCGTGGACTACCTCTCGGACCTGAAGCGCCAGCGCATCAGGAAGCGGATCGAGAAGGAAGAACGCGAGCGTAAGGAGCGCCGTTCCAGCGCCGCCCCCTCCGTGTGACGCCCGCGGGCGTCCCATGACGGTTCCCCTCGACATCGCCTTCGCCGGTACGCCGGAGTTCGCGCTCGCGGCCCTGGATGCGCTCGCCGCCTCGCCGCATCGGATCGTGGGCGTATGGACGCAGCCGGACCGGCCCGCGGGCCGCGGCCGCAAGCTCGCGCCCTCGCCGGTGAA
>DATIEQ010000105.1:0-5760 GCA_035455665.1 Gammaproteobacteria bacterium
CGGCTCTCATCTACCTCCACCGCGAGGCAGTTCAAGCCGGCAAACACCGCCGCCAAGGGCTGTGCTCCGCCCATGCCGCCCAAGCCGCCGGTGAGCAGCCATTTTCCCTTTACCTCCCCATGATAGTGCTGGCGCACTGCCTCGGCGAAAGTCTCGTAGGTGCCCTGCACGATCCCTTGGGAACCGATGTAGATCCAGGAGCCGGCCGTCATCTGGCCAAACATCATCAGGCCCTTGCGATCGAGCTCGAAGAAATGGTCCCAGGTGGCCCATTTACCCACCAGGTTGGAGTTGGCAATGAGCACCCGCGGCGCCGCCTCATGGGTCTTGAAGACCCCGACCGGCTTGCCCGATTGGATAAGCAGCGTCTCGTCGTTCTCCAGGCGCTTCAAGGTGCGGACGATGGCATCGAAGCATTCCCAGTCGCGGGCGGCGCGTCCGATGCCGCCATAGACCACGAGCTCCTTCGGGTTCTCCGCCACGACCGGATCAAGGTTGTTATGGAGCATGCGCAGCGCCGCTTCCTGCGGCCAGCCCTTGCAGCTCAGGGCGGTGCCGGTAGGAGCGTGCACTTCGACGTCGCGGAATCGGCTAGCCATGGGATCCCCCAAAAAACATGGCCGGTATTGTAACCGGCCATGCAGGAGGGATTCACATAGGCGCGTCACCCCAATGGGTGCATCGCTTTATCGCTTCATGGGTGGCCCGCCCAAGGGGCTCCCATTGCACCCGTTCTCGTTGCACGAGTTTACCTGGCCATGCTGGAACATATCGCGGGCGGCTTTCTTGCGCGCTTCCACCTGTTCGGGCGTCAGGCAGACCCGCTTCCTGAAATGCGAGCCGATCTGTTCATCGTCTTCGCATATGAGTTTGGGTTTGGCCGTGCTCGCCGCCGGTGCCGCCGTAGTCGAGGCGGCGGGAGCGGGGTTTGCCGCGGCCGTGGGTTCTCCCGGCGCTGGCGCAGTGGCAGCCGGCGCCGTTGTGGTGGCCGCTGTGGCTGCGGGGGTCGCGGCATCGGGGACATCGGCGCCTGCCGCAAAGCTAAGGCCTGACGTGACCAGCATGGCCGCCAGGACTGCTAGGGCGCGGGGGGCGGGGATTCTGGACGGTTTCATAGACACCTCCTCGGGTCCGTTAAATTACTAAGCATGAAGTACTATTAGTTTAGTATTAACTCCATCGGCCGCGTTTGCAAGCCCCTCGGGGAAGGCTATACTAGGTTCCTAGTAGTTGAGCTATAGTTAAGCTATCCCAAACCCGTAGGCGCGAGCATGTCCTCCCCCAAAAGGCGTAGCGAATCTGCCGGGCTCCCCGAACCCACCGAGGCCGAACTGGAGGTCTTACGAGTGCTGTGGCAGACAGGCGCCACCACCGTGCGACAGGTGCACGAGACCCTGGCGCGTACGAACCCCGTGGCCTACACCACCGTGCTCACCACCTTGCAGATCATGCACCAGAAAGGTCTGGTGAAGCGTGACGAGTCGGAACGGGCCCACGTTTATGCCGCCGCCCTCAGCCAGCGTCAGGCACAGAAGCGTTTTCTGGGCAAGATCTTGCAGCGGCTGTTCGAAGGCTCTTCTACCGAGTTGATCATGCAGGCCCTCGGTGCCGGCAAACCTGCCAGTGCGGAAGAACTGGCGATGATCCGTGCGCGCCTCAAGGAGCTCGAAGGTCGGCAGAAATGAGCGATGTGAACAACTGGCTCGATACGCCTCTGGCCTATCACCTGGGCTGGACTCTGGTGCATTTCCTCTGGCAGGGCGCCCTCGCCGGCATCGTATACGCCGCGCTGCGGCACGCCGCCTCGCGTGGATCTCCCCAACTCCGCTACGGTTTAGGACTGCTGGCGCTCGCGATGCTCGTCGCTCTGCCCTGCTTCACCTTTGCACACCTCGCGTCCCAGGCGACCGGCTCACCGCAGGCCGCGACCATGCTCCTCCAGCCGCCAACGCTGCTCGCCTGGGTGCGGAGCGTGCTTCGCCCCTATGTGCCCTGGACAGTGCCGCTATGGTGCGCCGGAGTGCTCGTCATGGGCGCGAAAAGCTTCTCTGGCTGGCGCCGGGTACAGACGCTCGCGCACCATGCGGTAGTCGCCGCACCGCCCGTCTGGCGGCAGATGCTGAAGCGCCTCGCGCTATCGGTGGGCGTACGCGTGCGCGTCGAACTCACGCTCAGTTCTAAGGTGGCGGTCCCCTGCGTGATCGGCTGGCTCAAGCCCGTGATTCTGCTCCCCCCAGCCGCCCTCACTGGCCTGACTCCTCTGCAACTCGAGATGGTACTGGCCCATGAGCTCGCCCACATCCGCCGTCAGGACTATCTGGTGAACCTGCTGCAGACCACGGTTGAGGCGCTGCTGTTCTATCACCCGGTCGTGCGCTGGATATCCCAGGACATACGTAAGGAACGGGAACTGTGCTGTGACGATGCGGCGGTGCGAGCCTGCGGCGACGCCCTACATTACGCCAACGCCCTGGCGGACTTGGCGAGCTTGCGCAACTCCAGTCTCGCCATTGCTCAGGGTGTGGACGGTGGCGAACTGACGCTGCGGGTGGAACGGCTCATTGGGGTCGACGAGAGAGTTCAGGGTGCGCCCCGTCTCGCACCTCTGCTGCTCGCCTCGGTCCTCTGCTTCGGCGGCATCTGGGCCGCGACTTCGATCCCCCGGACACTCCTGCCCACCCTACGGCTGCCAGTCCGCCCCCTGCTCACGAACCCTGTGTCTAGCGCTTTAGCCGCGCAGCACAGCACGGCCTTGGTGCCAGCGCCGGTGCCGGTGCCGCTGAGGCGAACCCATGTGAAGTTCGTGGAACATATCGATGCCTCGCCGGTGTCTCTTGTGGAAACTCAAGAAGCACTGGGCTCGGAACCGATAGCGGTACTCGCCGCGCCGGTGGATATTGCCACCCAAGCGGATGAACCCAAGGTCCCGGCTCCGGCCGTGCAAGGCTACGACCCCAACCTCTACAGCACTGCCCCTCTCAAGGTCATCAGCGTGCACCATTTCGAGAGTGACCCGCCTGCAAATACGCCCAAGCCGCATCACCAGGAGCGCTGCGAGCCGCTCACCGGATATCGCGTCTGTAAACCATAAGGTCTGCCCGTGCCCAGGGAGGCTTCAAGCGACCCAAGTGCGGGCGTTCTTGAACATGTGCATCCAGGGCGAGTCCTCCCCCAAACCTGGCGGCCGCCAGGAGTAGAGCACGCTACGGAACACGCGTTCTGGGTGAGGCATGAGCAGCGTGACCCGGCCATCGGTGTTGGTGATGCCGCTGACCCCTAGTGGTGAACCGTTGGGGTTCGCAGGATAGTTCTCCGTCACCCGCTCGCGGTTATCCACGAATCGCATCGCCACCCGTCGGCTTGCCATGAGTTGTTGGGCGCCGTCCAGCGTGGTGAACTGTGCCCGGCCCTCCCCGTGGGCGACGGCCACGGGCAGGATGGAACCCTGCATGCCCGAGAAGAACAACGAAGGCGTAGGCAGAAGCTCCACCAGCGACAGGCGCCCCTCGTACTGCTCCGAGGCGTTGCGTACGAACTGCGGCCAGCCGGCCGTACCAGGGATGAGGTCCGCGAGTGCCGCCAACATCTGGCAACCGTTGCATACCCCGAGTGTGAAAGCATCGGCCCGTGTGAAGAACTGGGCGAACTCATCGCGTGCGCGCGGATTGAACAGCACAGACTTCGCCCAACCTTGGCCAGCCCCCAACACATCACCGTATGAGAACCCGCCGCAGGCGACCAATCCCTTGAAATCGTGCAATGTAATTCGCCCAGCGAGGATGTCCGTCATATGCACGTCGACAGCCGCAAAGCCGGCGCGATCGAACGCGGCTGCCATCTCCATCTGGCCATTCACGCCCTGCTCCCGGAGGATGGCGACCTTAGGTCGCGTGCCGCGGCCAATGAAGGGTGCAGCCGGGTTTTCGTTCACGTCGAAACTGAGCCGCGCATGCAGCCCTGGATCATCCGCCGCTTGCTTCGCCTCCCACTCCTGTTCTGCACAGGCTGGGTTGTCTCGCAGGCGCTGCATATGGAAACTCAGTTCGCTCCATGCTCGCTGCAACTCGATGCGTCCGGCCTCGAATAGGATCCGGTGTTCGCGGCTCACCACGATGCGGCCATCGCTGCGCGGTGCTCCCAGCGGATGCAGTAGTCCACCGAGACCATGCTTCTCGAACACCGCGTGCACCGCATGGATGTCCTTGCCATGGACCTGGATGACCGCGCCCGGTTCCTCCGAGAACAGCGCCGCGATCGGCTCACCCTGCAAAGCGTCCAGGTGCAGTTCCACGCCGCAATGGGCGGCGAACGCCATCTCTGCGAGCGTCACGAACAGACCGCCGTCGGAGCGGTCGTGGTAGGCGAGCAACCGTCCCGCCGCGGACAGTTCCTGGACCGCGGAAAAGAAGCCCTCGAGTCGCGCGGGGTCGTCCAGGTCTGGCGTCTCGCCGCCGCCCACGCCATAGACCTGTGCAAGGCAGGAGCCGCCCAGACGGTTCTTGCCGGCGCCAAGATCCACGAGCAGCAGTTGTGTGTCCGGGGTATCCACGAGAAGTTGTGGGGTCAGCGTGCGGCGGATGTCGTTTACCGCGGCGAAGGACGTCACGATGAGCGACACGGGCGCCACCATAGTGCGGGTCCCGCCGGCCGCCTGCCACACGGTCTTCATGGACAAGGAGTCCTTGCCAACGGGGATGGCGAGGCCGAGCGCCGTGCACAAGCCGCTCACCGCCTTCACCGTGTCGTAGAGCGCTGCGTCCTCTCCCGGATAACCGCAGGCCGCCATCCAATTGGCGGACAGCCGCACCTTTGAGAGCGCGCCGATATCCGCAGCAGCGATGTTCGTGACGGCCTCGGCTACCGCTAGGCGGCCGGACGCAGGCGGATTGAAAATCGCCACCGGCGTGCGTTCGCCCATAGCCATTGCCTCGCCACCGTAGCCCTCGTACCCCGCGGCTGTCACCGCTAAATCGCTCACCGGTACCTGCCAGGGCCCGACCAGCGGATCCCGGTGCACCATGCCGCCAACCGTGCGGTCGCCGATGGTGACAAGGAAACCCTTGTCCGCGATGGCCGGGAGCCTGAGGAGACGGAATGCAGCGTCGCGGAGTTCGATGCCATCCAGTTCAGTTTTGCTGCGCGCATGCGAGACACGTTTCACGTTACGCAGCATCTTCGGCGGCTTGCCGAGCAGCACCTGCATGGGCATGTCCACCGGACGATCGCCGAAATGTGCGTCCGCCACCACCAATCGCCCATCACCAGTCGCCGTGCCCAGCACCGCATAGGGACAGCGTTCCCGCTCGCAGAGCGCGGCGAATTCCGCGAGCCTCTCCGGCGCCACAGCCAACACGTAGCGTTCCTGGGCCTCGTTGCACCAGACTTCCATGGGCGACATGCCCGGTTCGTCGCTCGGCACCTGCCGCAACTCGAACAGGCCGCCGCGGCGGCTCGCATCGATGATCTCCGGCACCGCGTTGGACAAACCGCCGGCGCCCACGTCGTGTATCGACAGGATGGGATTCCCGTCGCCTCGCGCCCAGCAACGATCGATCACCTCTTGGGCGCGGCGCTGGATCTCCGGGTTGCCGCGCTGCACGGAGGCATAGTCGAGGTCTTCCGCGCTCGCCCCGCTCGCCATGCTCGAGGCGGCGCCGCCGCCCAGGCCGATGAGCATCGCGGGCCCGCCGAGCACGATCACCTTGGCTCCCGCCGGGATCGTCTTCTTCTCCACGTGCTGGGCTCGTATGTTGCCGAGGC
>DATIEQ010000106.1:0-2853 GCA_035455665.1 Gammaproteobacteria bacterium
CGTGGGCCGCCTGCCCGCGACTCAGAGCGGTCTCACCTCCCTCGCCGTGCCGGTGGTGGGGGTGCTTTCCGGCTGGTGGCAACTGGGCGAACGGCCTTCCATGGGTGAAGTGGCGGGCATGTTGCTCGTATTCGTGGGCCTCGCACTCCTGCCGTACGCCGCCGGACGTTCGCGGGCCGGGTAAACTCGCGCAGATATAATCCTTCGATGTGTCTCTTAGTCTTCGCCTGGCAAACGCATCCAGATTACCCGCTGATCTTCGCGGGCAATCGCGACGAACGTCATGCCCGCGCTGCGTCTTCCGCGTCGTTCTGGGAAGATGCGCCTGAGGTGCTGGCAGGCCGCGACCTCGAAGCGGGCGGCACCTGGGTGGGCGTGACGAGCGCGGGCCGCTTCGCGGTGGTCACCAACTTCCGGGAAGGCTTGAATCCTCCCAAGGCGCGGCGCTCACGGGGCGAACTCGCGGCGGAGTTCCTGCGTGGCAACATGGGCGTGCGAGACTATGTAGACCGGCTGCGCGGCCGCCAGCGGGATTACGGCGCCTTCAGCTTCCTCTGCGGCGACCGGCGTGAGCTCCATTACGTCTCGAATCGCGATAACCATCCAGGTCCGGTGGAGCCCGGCATCCATGGACTTAGCAACCATCTGCTCGACACGCCCTGGCCCAAGGTGGAGCGCAGCCGCGCACGGCTCAGCCTGCTCTTGGAGCAGTCCGCCGTGAGCAGTGCGGCACTCTTGCGCCTGCTCTCCGACCGGCAGGAAGCGGACGCCACCGAGCTCCCGGACACCGGCATCGGCGCGGAGCTGGAGCAGCGCGTGTCCGCGCCCTTCGTGGTGAATCCCGTCTACGGCACCCGCTGCTCCACGGCCATCCGTCTGCACGTGGATGGGACGGTCCGTTTCGCGGAGCGGGTGTTCACGCCTGCCGGCGTAGCGGTCGAGACCCGCTACTTCCACGTCGCCGACGGTGCGGCGTGAGGCGGGGCGCCCCCGGCAGCTGGCCCTCGTCCCTCAGCCCCCAAGCGGTCGCCGCCGGCCAGCTGCGGCTGCAGCAGCCGCGCCTCGCCGCAGGCGCGGCCTTCTGGCTCGAGACCCGGCCGGCGGAACAGGGCCGCACGGTGCTGATGCGTGCGGGCGAGGCAGGTCAGGAGGAGCTCACGCCCGCGCCCTACAGCGTGCGCAGCCGCGTGCACGAGTACGGCGGCGGCGCCTATGCGGTGGACGCCGGCCGGGTCTTCTTCGTGAACGATATAGATCAGCGTCTCTACGTCATCGATGGCGCCGCACCGAAGCCCCTCACGACAGCCGGGACTCTGCGTTACGGCGACCTCCTGCCGGATGCGGCGTGCGGGCGCCTGATCTGCATCTGCGAGGACCACGCTGTCTCGCCGCCGCGGAACTTCCTCGCGACGGTCTCGTTCGGCGATGGCGCGGTCGCGCCGCTGACCGGAGGGCGCGATTTCTTCAGCTCCCCCGCCCTCTCGCCGGATGGCAGGCAGCTCGCCTGGTTGAGTTGGGACCTCCCCCATACGCCCTGGGAATCCAGCGAACTCTGGCTTGCGCACTTCGACCGCGACGGCCGGCTGCGGGAACCGCAGCGCATCGCCGGCGGTCCCGGTGAATCCGTGTTCCAGCCGCGCTTCGCGCCGGACGGCGTGCTGCATTTCGTCTCGGACCAGAGTGGCTACTGGAACCTCTATAGGCATGCGGACGGCGTGAGCCGCGCTCTCGCTCCCGAGGCGGCGGACTACGGCTACGCCCAGTGGAATCTAGGGATGTCGAGCTACGGCTTCCTCTCCGCCACGTCGATCGCCGCGGTGCGCCTGCGGCGGGCTTCGGCGGAGGTGGTGCTCATCGACACTGCCACGGGGAAACGCGAGGCCCTCGCCGGTCCTTACACTCAGATCGAGCATCTCGACGCGGCGGACGGACGTCTCGTCCTCACGGGCAGCGCCCCGGACCGCCTGTCCCAGATCGCGGAGCATGGCACCGGCGGTTGGCGGACGCTGCGCCGGCTGGATGGCCCTGGATTGGATAGGGGTTTCATCAGCCTCGCCCAAGCGGTCACTTTCCCAACCAGCGACAGCGAAGAAGCCCACGGCTGGTATTACCCGCCGCAGCACCCTGATATGTGCGTCGCGGAAGGCGAGCTGCCGCCGCTGCTGGTGAAATGCCATGGCGGGCCGACCGCCATGGACGGTGACGGTCTCGAGCCGCGCCTGCAGTTCTGGACCAGCCGTGGCTACGCGGTGTTGCAGGTGAACTACCGGGGCAGTACCGGCTACGGCCGCGCCTATCGCGAAAGCCTCAAGGGGCAGTGGGGTGTAAAAGACGTATGGGACTGCGTGAACGGCGCGCGCTATCTCGCGGAGCGGGGCCTCGCCGACCCGAAGCGCTGCCTCATCAGCGGCGCGAGCGCCGGCGGCTTCACGGCACTCTCGACTCTTACGCATCACGAGGTCTTCCGCGCGGGGACGATGTACTACGGCTTGAGCGAGCTCGCGAGCGCCATGCGCGACACCCACAAGTTCGAGGCGGGTTACGGAGACTGGCTCCTGGGTCCCTGGCCGGCGGCCCAGGAGGTCTACCGGGAACGCTCGCCCCTCTATGCGGCGGAGCGTATCCGCGCGCCCGTGCTCTTCTTCCAGGGACTGAAGGACAAGGTGGTGCCGCCGGAACAGACCGCTCGGATGGTGGAGGCGCTACGCAAGAACCGTGTGCCGGTCGCGTCGTTGAGTTTCCCGGAGGAAGGCCACGGTTTCCGCCGCGCCGAGACCCTGCAGCGCTGCCTCGAAGCGGAACTCGCCTTCCACGCGCGCATCTTGGGTTTCACACCAGCCGACGGACTGCCGG